>CALFYN010000460.1 GCA_937952345.1 uncultured Acidobacteriota bacterium | reverse complement strand
GAACAGATACCGGCCAACAATCTCCGAGGCGACGAGCACCGGCAGCGCGAACCAGGGGCTCACGTACAGGATTGCTGTACCTACTGTGAGTAGAGCGATCCGCAAGAGCACAATGCGACGCAGATCGTGAAAAAGCAGCCGTGCACTGCTGCGCTGTTCAAATTCTCCGGAACGGTAGAGACGGATCGTCTTCGCAATACCCACTCCGAGGATGCAGGCAGCAGCCAACACTGTGCCCCATGGCTCGTTGCGTCCAAGAATCGAAAATGCCAGAAGCGGTCCAAGGAGGAAGCCGGTCAAGCCGAACTCGGCTAGAGTAGTCCAGCTATTCCACGCCGGCCGCGCCGGTACGAGATAGATGCATGCGCTCGAAAGGACGCCCAGGAAACCTGTACAGGCCGTAGCGGCCGCGGCAATGCCGGCGAAGGGGAGATTGAGCCAGAGGGCGGCGGCATAGGCTGCCGCGCACTTGGCGAACAGGCCGAAGCAGAGCACTTCCCGGCTCAACCAGGAGCGGCGCCACATCTTCAAAGCGCGGTAGGCGTGAATGGGCCGGCCGAGGTGCGCAGTGGACGCAGCCAGTGCCAGCAGGCCGATGAGCAAAGCAGCCGCCGCAGCGACTCGCGACGCCCCATCCGTGCCCGCCGTCAACGCTAGTGCCGCCATTGCGCCCACGCTCATCTGTGTCAACACCAGCATCCAGACCAATGGCCAATGTGGCTGCTCCGTACGCACACGGTGATAATCGGCTTTACGAAACTCGATCTCGTTCATCTCCGGACGCGTGATGCGTGTGGTGGAAATGGTGTCCTGCGCGGGAGGCATGCCCGCCACGTTCGCCTCCGCGTGGAATGTTTCACGCCAGTGCGCGATGTTCACCACTTCAATGCGGATGGCTTCTTCCGGGCAGGCTGAGACACATGCGGGCTCGCGTCCATCGGTGAGCCTGCCGTGACACATGTCGCACTTGCCGACGACTCCGCGTTCCTCGTTGTATTGCGGAACACCATAGGGGCAGTTCCAGGTGCAGTACTGGCAGCCGATGCAGGTATCGGCGCTATGGAGCACGATCCCCGTGGCGGCGTCCTTGTTGTAAGCATCGACCGGGCATCCCTTCAGGCATGCGGCGTCCAGGCAGTGGTTGCAGCCCATGGAAAGATGGAAACGCTGCGTGTATGGATACTCACCGGCTTCGATCTCCCCCACCCGGCGCCAGTTCAGATGCGCTGGGTTGTTGTTCTGCTCGTTGCAAGCGACTTCACAGCACTTGCAGCCGATGCAGCGGGTCATGTCGAAGTGAAAACGATACTGTTCGCCGGGCCTGGGAGCGGATCGAGACGCGAGGCGATTCTCGATTGCGGGCCCGATCGTTACGAGGAATCGTGCGTCTTCGCCGCCGGCTCGCTCGAGTAGGGGCAGTGCCATATGTCGCGGTTTCTCCTCGTTCCGATTACGCCTGCTGTTCCCAAAGTCCGGACACACGTGTCGTGTCCACAGAGACTCGAAGGGATACAAGGCGTGAGAGATGAGTCAGTAAGAACGGGGAACCCGGGCCGGGGCCGCATGCTGCGGCTGCGGGTGCAATTGACTACCTACCCAATTCTTCCATGGTCCGGTTTATGAGTCCAATCGAAAGAGTTGATCTCCTGGATTGGGATGTTTGATATCGACAAGATTAAGATTTATTCATTTCACCATCGGCGGGTCACGCCAGGATGCCGCGTACCACTTCGCCGCTGATGCCGGTGAGGCGCGCGTCAAGCCCTTGGAATTTCACGGTGAGGCGCTTGTGATCGATGCCGAGCAGATAGAGCATGGTGGCGTGGAAGTCGTGGACGCTCACGGGATTTTCCACCGCCGCGTAGCCGAGGTCATCGGTGGCGCCGTAAGCGAGACCGCCTTTCACGCCGCCGCCCGCCAGCAGGAAGGTGAAGCCCTTGATGTGATGATCGCGGCCATCGCCGCCCTGGGACATCGGTGTGCGGCCGAACTCGCCGCCCCACACGATGAGAGTGTCCTTGAGCATGTCGCGCTGCTTGAGATCGTTGATCAGCGCAGCTGTCGCTTTGTCCACTTCGGGGACTTTCAGCGTTACGTTGGCTTTGACGCCGCCGTGGTGATCCCAATCGCGGTGGTAGAGCTGAATGAAGCGGACGCCGCGCTCGGCGAGTCGGCGGGCGAGCAGGCAGTTGGACGCGAAGGAGCCATCGCCCGGATTGGCGCCGTACATGTCGAGAATATGCTTCGGTTCTTTGCTCATATCGACGAGATCGGGAACGCTCGCCTGCATCTGAAACGCCATCTCGTATTGGGCGATGCGAGTGAGGATTTCGGGATCGTTGGTGAGGCGATGCTGGACGCGATTGAGCTGGTTGATGGCGTCGATGGATTGCTTCTGCGTTTTGGTGGAAAGCCCGTTGGGGTTCTGGATGTGCAGCACGGGGTCGCCAATGGAGTTCAGCTTCACACCTTGGAACCGGCTGGGAAGGATTCCCGCCGACCACTGGCGCGCGGCAATGGGCTGCATCTGCCCGCCTTTGCCGGCGGAGGTGAGGACGACGAATCCGGGGAGATCCTGCGCTTCGGAACCGAGGCCATAGAGAAGCCAACTGCCCATGCTGGGGCGTCCGGCGACGATGGCGCCGGTGTTCATGATGGTGTGCGCCGGGTCATGATTGATCTGCTCTGTCCACATGGAGCGGACGAGGCAGATATCATCGGCGACGCTGCCGATGGAAGTAAACAGGTCGCAAATATCCAAGCCGGATTTTCCGAATTTCTTGAACCCAAGTTGCGGGCCGTAGCAGACCAGCGGCCGGCCTTGCAGTTGCGCGATCTGCTGACCCTTGGTCATTGACTCCGGCATGGGCTTGCCGTGCATTTCGGCGAGTTTGGGCTTGGGGTCGAAGGTCTCCAGATGCGACGGGCCGCCGGCCTGATAGAGGAAGATGACGCGCTTGGCTTTTTGCGGGAAGTGGAGCGGCTCAATGACGCCTTTGGCGTGCAGCTTCGTTTCCAGAAGCGAGTTCAGCGCGATCAATCCGAGGCCGGCTGCGCCACGGCCGAGGAACGTGCGGCGGCTGGCCATGCGAGCGAGATCTTGGGGGTTCATGTTAGTTCCTCGTGATGGTTTCGTGGAGGTTGAGGATGGCTCGCGCGACAGTGGTCATGGCTGCCAATTCCTCGGGTTTGCGTCTGGAGGCAACCGGCGAGTCGCCGGTTTGGATGAGTTGGAGCGCATCCGCTTTGGTCTTGCGGAATGCTGTGAGGCTGTTGCGGTATAGATCGAGCAGGACTTTGGATTCTTCCGCCGAAGGATCGCGCTGCAGCGCTTGCTGGAAGGCCCAGGAGACTTGCTTGGCTGTTTTCCCTTTCTGTGAAAGGATGTTCTGGGCGAA
>CALFYN010000459.1 GCA_937952345.1 uncultured Acidobacteriota bacterium | reverse complement strand
CGACGGCGGGAATGGAGATGACGCCGATGCCTTGGTTCACCATTCCGAAGTTAATCGCGGCGGGACCGCCGAAGGGTCCATCTCCCAAGCCGTGACCGAAGATGACCACGGGGTATCCCTTCTCGGGTTTGCGGACGGAGGGGAGGTAGGCTACGAACGGGACTTGTTCGACGGAGACGGGTTCGCGGGCGGGGCCGGCGGTTCGATCTTCGCGGAGGTAGTTCGGGGAGGAATAGCTGCCGATTCCGATGCCGAGCACCGTTCCCTGGAGGAGACTGACGGGAAGGATGTTCTGGTCGAGAGGGCCGGTGGTGCGGGTCTGGGTGAGCCAGGCGGCGGCGGCGGTGCTGTTGACGGAGAAATAGCTTTTGCCGGCGGGGCGGCTGACCGTGGGGGCGGTGTTTTCGAGGGTGTCGCGGGCGGTTTCGAGCCACGTGGTGGCGCTCATCGTGGTGAAGAGGGAGGAGGCGACGATTGTGGCTCCTTCGACGGTTTTGGCGGCTTCGGCGAGCGTTTTGCAGTAGTCGTCAGGCGGCGCGTCGCCGGTGCAGGCGCGGTAGGTGCTGGTGGCTTCGACGGGATCGCCTGCTTCGTCCTTGACGGCGTCGGTGACTACGAGCAGGTAGCGGCGGTGCTGATCCATGGCCTGATCAGGCTTGCCGTAGGCGGTGAAACTTCTGGCATCGTAGACGATTTGGTTGAGGCGGATGACGGCGCCGGTGGCTCTGGCTCCGGGTTCCTCGTCGGTGAGGTTTTCCCGGGTGACGAGGTAGATGCCCTCGGCGAGGGTTTGGGGGGCGATGGGTCCGGTGAAGCGCACGCGGACACGAGCCTGCAAGTTGAAGCCGTCGAAATCGTTGAGCAGCCAGGCCTCCTGGCAGGCGTTGGGGGTGGCGGAGCAATCCTCGGGGGCGGGCATGCGCACGCGTTTGCCGGTTTTCGCCGTGGTGGACGGCGCCGTGAGGTAGTCCGTGGGGAAGGGTCCGATTTCGGGCTGGGCCGGATCGAACATGACTTGAATTCCCGCGCCCTGTGCAGGGATCGCGCATAGAACGGCAACAATCGCCAGTAGACTTCTGAGCAGCATAGTTACAACACATCCGCGAAGCCGCGTTTCAGGTGGCGGAAGAAGAGTCCTCCGATGAAGAAGGATGCCACCGCGAACGCGGCTAGAATCGCAAGGTCCTGAAAGTAAGATTCGGGGAGACGGTAACTGAGCAAATGGGTGCGGTAGGCGCGCACGAGGAAGGACATGGGGTTGTAGTGAACGATGGCCTGGAGGCTTTCGGGGACGTCTTTTTCGGTGATGAAGATGGGCGTGGTCCAGAACCAGAGGGTGAGGATGACGGTGACGAGCTGGGCGGTGTCGCGGAGGTAGACCTGAAGGCTGGCGGTGATCCAGCCGAGGCCGACGGCGAACAAGCCGTTGAGGAACATGTAGAGGGGGAGGATGACGACCATGCCACTGACGTATCCGAGCCAGAGGATGGAGGCAATGATGACCATCGACATGGCCATGAGGTGGCTGACGAGGGCGGAGAGGAAGACGGAGATGGGGATGACTTCGGAGGGGAAGACGGTTTTGGTGATGAGGTTGGAATGATCGAGCAGGCAGTTGGAGGAGCGGGCCATGGTTTCCTGGAAGAGCATCCAGGGGAGATAGCCGCAGAAGAGCCACATGGTGTAGTTCTGGGTGACTTCGTTGGGAGGGAGGGGGACTTTGAGGCACCACTGGAAGACGAAGGTCCAACTGAGGAGGAGGACGAGAGGATGGAGAACGCCCCAGAGCCAGCCGCCGGCGGAGCCGACGAAGCGGCTTTCGAAATCGCGCCGCACCATCTGATACAACAGCGTCCGCTGGGATACCAGGTTGCGGATGAAATGCTGCCCAGGAAGCCTCAAACTGCTAGGCTACCATGTCTCGGGGCGGATGGGCATCCTTGAAAATTGAGCGAGGAGTGCTCAATTTGCAAGGAGGATAGTATGCTTGTATTTTGAGTGGGGATCGCTCAGAATGCAAGGTAGGTGGTGGTATGGAACTGTTGCGGCATGAACTGGTGCACCGGATAGCAATGACACTGCGGGACTATCCGGTGACGGCGTTGCTGGGGCCGCGGCAGTGCGGGAAGACGACGATTGCGCGGGATTTCGCGCGGCGGCACCGGGCGGAGTACTTCGACCTGGAGGATCCGGTGAGTTTGCGGCGGCTGGCTGATCCGATGCGGGCGCTGTCGCACGTGCGGGGGCTGATTGTGATCGATGAGGTGCAAAGGAGCCCGGAGTTGTTTCCGGTACTGCGCGTGCTGGCGGACCGCAAGCCGCTGCCGGCGCGGTTTCTGGTGCTGGGAAGCGCATCGCCGGAACTGCTGCGGCAATCTTCGGAAAGCCTGGCGGGGCGGATTGCGCATATCGAGATGGGCGGGTTCGATACGATTGAGGCGGGGGACCGGAATCTGAACCGGTTGTGGTGGCGGGGCGGGTTGCCTCGGGCGTACCTGGCGCGGAACGAGGAGGTGAGCCGGGACTGGCTGAACAATTTCATCGCGACGTTTCTGGAACGGGATATCCGGGAGTTTGGGGTGCAGATATCGGCGCCGTTGCTGCGGCGGTTCTGGAGCATGCTGGCGCACTACCACGGGCAGACGTGGAATGCATCGGAGGTGGGGCGCAGTTTAGGGCAGGCGCACACGACGGTGCAGCGGTATTTGGATTTGCTGACGGCGGCGCTGGTGGTGCGGCAATTGCAGCCGTGGCATGAAAACATTTCCAAGCGGCAGGTGAAAAGCCCGAAGGTGTACGTGCGCGATGCGGGCGTGCTGCATGCGCTGCTGGAGGTGCCGTCGATGCGGATGCTGGAAGGGCATCCGAAGATCGGCGCTTCCTGGGAAGGATTTGTGATCGAGGAGTTGATTCGGGCGACGGACGCGCGGCACTGCTATTTTTGGGGGACGCAATCGGGGGCGGAACTGGATTTGCTGCTGCAGGTGGGGGGCAAGGGGTACGAGGTGGAATTGAATATGAATGACGCGCCGGAGCTGACCAAGTCGATGCGGGTGGCGCTGGAGGATCTGGGGTTGGACTTGCTGTATGTGGTGTATCCGGGGAAGAAGCATTACTGGGTGCACGACCGGGTGCAGGTGTTGTCGCTGGCCGATGCGCGCACGAAGCTGACGAAGGCGAAGGCGGCCGGGGGATGAGCCGGCTTAGGATTCGGTTTCGGTCTTTTCGATGAACTTGTCGACGACGACGGAGTAGATGGCGGGCTTGCCGTGGCGGTCGCTTTGGAAGTAGATGCGCTGGCTGGTGGGAGAGAAGACGGGGGCGACTTTTTCGGGTTCGGATGCTTTGTGTTCGCAGACGGCGAGTTCGCGTTTGACGGCGCGGACCATGAGGAGGATGTAGGGCTGGGCTTTGCTGCGGCTGGCGGCGACGAATACGGTTCCGTCGACGTTGCGGGCCATGTTGCCGTACTGGCTGGTGGCGGTGATACGGGTATCCTGGCGGGTGTCGGGGGTGACCTCGCGCATGGCGAGTCCGCGGTCAAGATATTGGACCGTGCGGCCATCGGGTGACCAGATGGCTGCGCCGGGGCTGGGGGTGATGGGGGCGAGGGTGATGTTGTTTTGCCCGTCGTAGTTGATGAGGCAGAGCTGGTCGTCGCGCTGATAGAGGATGCTGGCGCGCCTGGGGCGTGTTTGGGGGTGGGCGAGTTCGCCTTCGTGCTCGATCACGGTGGTGGCGTTGCCTCGGGCCATGCCGACGAGGCGCAGGCGGCTGCGCTTGCCCTGCTTTTCGGCGACAACGGCGTAGATGCCGTCGCCGGAGACGCAGAATCCGTCGCCGGGTTCCCAATCTTCGGGGATGCGGTAGACCTCGCGCTCCCGCAGTCCGGAGAAGGAAGCGACGAAGAGGGAGTGTCCGTCGATGTAGGCGAAAGCCCGATCGTCGGGGAGGATGTTGAGGGTTTCCGGGCGCAGATTTTTCGCCGCGGTCAACTGCTTCATCTGGCCGGTGCGGAGTTCATAGCGGAACGCCTGGAGGCCTTCGCCGCGATCGGAGGAAAAAAGGAAAAATGCGCCTTTTTTGGCGATGGCGCGGGCGTAGGGATAAGGCCAATAGCTGGCGAATTTGGGACTGGTGAGGAGTTCGACGGGGAATTCGGTGGCGGGGTCGGCGTAACGGACGCCTTCGCCCGGAAGGGTTTGGCCTTTGGTGTCGGCAAAGGCGACGCCGGCGAGGGGGAGAGCGAGGAATGCGCGGCGGGCGAGCGTCATCTTACCAAGCATTCCCTTCTGCATAGGACCAATCTAGCATGTCGTTACAGGATGCAATCCTCACAGCATGCTACTGCCGTTTTTGGGCGGCCAGTTTGCGCATCAGTTCGATGGTGGGTTTGGGGGCTTCGAATTCGGCGGCTTCGAGCGGGGTGCGGCCGAAGCGGTCCTTGAGGGTCAGGTCGGCGCCTTTTTCGACGAGCAATTGGACGATGTCGTTGGCTCCGAAGCGGATGGCGATTTGCAGAGGGGTGCGGCCGTCGGAGGATTTTTCGTTGGCATCGGCGCCGAGTTCGAGCATGCGCTTGACGGCATCGAGCTTGCGGCTGATGGTGGCCATCATGAGTCCGCTGCTGCCTTCGGGTGTTTTGTCGAGCGGGTTGGCACCGAGTTTGATGAGTTCGTTCATAAGAGGGATATTGCCGGCTTGAGCGGCCATGAGGAAGGCGGTCATGGCGCCGCTGCCGCGGAAGGGGCTGGGCGGGCCGGGGATGCGATTGGTTTTGGCGTGGATGTCCGCGCCGCGGGCGATGAGATCGCGGACGAGTTCGA
>CALFYN010000458.1 GCA_937952345.1 uncultured Acidobacteriota bacterium | reverse complement strand
CGGTGGGTCCGGAGGGCGGATGGCGCAACGCCAACGAACAGGCCATCCGCGACGACGTCCGCTACCTCCTCGACACCGCCAAAGTCCACGGACTCGCCGTCTGCGGCAGCACCGGCGAAGGCCACACCCTCACCACCGACGAGGTCCGCCGCATCACCGCCATCACCGCCGAAGAAGTCGCCGGACGCGTCCCCGTCATCGCCGGCATCATCACCAATTCCACCGCCTCCGCCATTGAGCGCGCCAAAGCCGTCGCCGACCTCGGCGTCGCCGCCCTCCAGGTCACTCCCGTTCACTACGTCTTCCGCCCCGATGACGATTCCATGCTCCGCCACTTCGCCGCCATCGCCGATCAAAGCGGCATCCCCGTCATCATCTACAACGTCATCCAGTGGAGTTACCTCCTCCCGCCGCTACTCACGCGAATCCTCCGCGATGTGGACGGCGTCATCGGCGTCAAGCAAAGTGCCAGCGACATGAAAGCCCTCGCCGACCTGCTGCTGCTCACCGAAGAAGCCGGCATCCGCGATCGCATTCGCATCCTCTCCGCCGTCGATGCCCTCCTCTACCCATCGTTCACCATCGGCTCCCACGGCGCCGTCGCCGCTATCCTCACGGCCGCCCCCGAATGGTGTGTTGCCCTCTGGAACGCCGTCAACGAAGGCAACCACACCGAAGCCCTGCGCCTGCACAAGAACCTGCTCCGATTGTGGAACGCCATCGACGCCCCCAACCTTCCGGCCAACGTGCGCGCCGCCATGCGCCACTTCCAGCGCGAAGGCGGCATCCCGCGCCCGCCCATGCCTCCCAGTTCCACCGCGCAGCAGGAGCGCATTGCCGCCGCCCTCGCCGCAGCCTCGTAACGCCGATGCTCACGCGCCGCAATTTCCTGCTCGCCGCCGCCCTGCGTCCCGAAGACGACGCAAAACAGGATCGCACCGTTTTGATTTATGAGGGCAAGTCCCCCAACAAGCTCTGTTGCGATACCACACTGCGCCGCGCCCCCGATGGCTCCTGGGTCATGGTGATGCTCGGCGGCGGCGACAAGGAACCGCTCCCCGAAAACGATCTCTTCCTTTCCCGCAGCCGCGACGAAGGCCGCACCTGGGGCCCCATGCAACCCATCGATCTCGGCATCAAGCGCCGCGATCCCAGCCGCGCCCTGGTGCCCACTGAACTCATGGTCTACCGTAATCAGTGCTGGCTCTTCTTCGCCAATCACAACGGCAAGTTCGCCGATTGGACTGCCTGGTACACCATCAGCCACGATTCCTGCCGCACCTGGAGCCAACCGCGCCCGCTCCCGGAAAAAATCCACCAGAGCACGTTCACCCGCAATCACATCGTCCGCCGCAACGGCGAAATCGTCATCCCCTTCCAGCACTACGTCAATCCCAACGGACCCATCGATCCGCGCAACGGCGTCATGATCAGCCGCGACAACCTGCGCACGTTCGAAGTCCACGGCTGGGCGCGTCTCAGCCAGGACGACAACTACCGCGGCTTCGCCGAAAACAGCATCGTCGAACTCGCCGACGGCCGCATGGTGATGATCATCCGCGCCGATCGCCTCGGCGGCGTCCTCTACCAATGCGAATCGCGCGACGGAGGCCGCACCTGGTCCACGCCGCAACCCACCGATATCCCCAACCCCGGCAGCAAAGCCACCATCTATCACCTCGGCAAGAACGCCGTAGCCATGCTCCACAACCCCAACCCCAAGGAGCGCAATCCGCTCTCGCTCTGGGTCAGCTTCGACGGCATGAAAACCTGGCCCTACCGCCGCGACCTCGTCACCACCCCCGGCCGCCTCAACTACCCCGATGGCTTCCTAAGCAAGGACCGCCGCTATCTCCACTTCGCCTTCGACGACAATCGCTACAAAGCCGTCTACTACGGAGCCCGTCTCCCGCAAGCCCCGTAAGCTCCTGCTACCAACTACGCCGGCTAAGGCCACTCACCGCATCGAAATGAGTGTCGCGAGTCATGACCGGCATCGCATACTGCCGGCTCAAAGCAGCGATCCAAACATCGTTCGCGGGAATCGGAGTTCCAGCCCTCTTCAATTCCAAACGTATGGCGGCGTAGTGGACAGCAGTCTCCATTCCCACGCTGAGAACCGTGCACCGTTCCAGCATTCTCCGCAGTGAACGCTCGTAAGCGCCGCGGTGGCGCGATTGCGCGATCCCGAACGCAAACTCACCCGCCACAATTACCGGGATCGCTATCTCCCCGGCTTCGGACACAGCGGCAACAGCTCCTGGCACATTGTCCAGAAAAGCCGAAAGCGCATTCGTGTCCAATATCACAACAGGTCCTCTGGCTCGATGCGCTCAAATTCTTCTTCGATGATCTTCTGTACCCGCAGGTTCTCCCTGTGGAGGTGTGCCAGTTCGCCGGCGCATTCCAGCCACGGCTTGTCCCGGCCCTGATTACGCCGCGCGAGTTTCTCTTCCACGGCTTGCGTCACGAACTCCCGCAGCGGAATGCCCAGCGCACTGGCTGTGGCCTTGGCCTTGCGAAATGTCTGGTCGGGAATCTCCAGCGTCGTCTTCACATCTCCAGTGTCCCATATTTATGGGAATCACCCCACCGGCCGCCCACTCCACCGCGAAATCACCTCCGCCAGTTGCGCCGGATTCAGCGGCTTCGACAAATAATCATCCATCCCGATCGCCAAACACCGCTCGCGATCCCCCTCCATCGCCGATGCCGTCAGCGCGATGATCGGCGTCCGCCGCCGCGTTGACTCCGACCGCCGGATCTCCCGCGTCGCCTGGAATCCATCCATCTCCGGCATCTGCACGTCCATCAGAATCACATCGAACTGTTCTTTCCGGGCGATCCGGCACGCTTCCAGTCCGTTATTGACCGTGCAAATGCTATGCCCCAGCTTCGCCAGCAGCCGCTCCGCCACGCGGCAGTTGATCGGATTATCCTCCACCAGCAGAATCTTCGCCGGCTTCTGCGTGGCATCGCACTGCACCACGGGAGCCGCTGCCTTCACCACCGGCAGTTGCTTCACCGCCGGCACATCCATCGGCAGTGAAAGCCAGAACGTCGAGCCTTTCCCCGGCTCCGAGATCAGCCCGATCTCGCCGCCCATCAGGTGCACCAACTGGCGCGAAATCGCCAGCCCCAACCCCGTCCCGCCATACTTGCGCGTCGTCGCTCCATCGGCCTGCGTAAACGGCCGGAACAACTTGCTCGCCACTTCCGGCGCAATGCCGATTCCCGTGTCCACCACCGAAATGCGAACCCGCGTCCCGCTTTCACTCTCCTCCGGCGCCACCACGATCCGCACACTGCCCTTCTCCGTGAACTTGATGGCGTTCACCGCCAGATTGGTGATGATTTGGCGAATCCGGTCCGGATCGGCTCGCACCACCCGCGGCACCGTCGCATCCCACTCCAGCCCGAACCCGATCCCCTTCTCCTGTGCCCGAAAGCGCAGCAGCGCCACCACACCTTCAATCGTCGCCCGCAAATCCATGTCCACCTGATGCACACTCAGCTTGCCCGCCTCGATCTTCGAAAAATCGAGAATGTCGTTCAGCACCGTAAGCAACGATGCCGCCGAATGCTGGATCGTATCCACCATCTCCAGTTGCTGGCCGTCCAGGCCCGATTCGCCGAGCAGCGACGCCATCCCGATGATCCCGTTCATCGGCGTGCGGATTTCATGCGAGATGTTGGCCACAAATTCCGACTTGGCCGCGTTGGCCTTTTCCGCCAACTGCCGCGCCCGCCGTGCCCGCTCCGCCTGAAACACCGCCAGCGCCACCGCCATCACCAGCAGAAACACCGTCGTCCACAGCACTTGCGTCGTGCGCCGCGCCTCCAGCCCTTCCAGGATCGTCTCCACCTCGCTCGGCGCATCGTGAAACCACTTCGCCTGCAACCGCGCGATCGTGCCGTCCTGCGAAAGCTCTTCCAGCATTTGCCGCAACGCCTCCGCGGTGGCCGCATGCTCCCGCCGCGCCCCCAAACCCGCCGTCACCGATGGCTCTTCCAGGGGAATCGGCAATAGGTCCACCTCCCGGCAACCCGCCGGCTTGTCCATTAGCAAAACCATTCCCACGCGGTATTCCAGAAATGCCGCGTCCGCTTCCCCCCGGCATACCGCTTCCGAGGCCGCCGTCGCCCCAGGATAGACATAAATCGACTGCGATTTGAAATGCCGCCGCACCGTCTCCGTCGCGCCGTATGTGCCATCCACGGCAATCCGGTCCGGAAACCGCTTCTGCGCCCAGCGGCTGCCCGGCGCGCGCGGCGTCAACAGGCAGAAGCTCATTCGCATCCATGGCTCGGTGACATGAAACCGGCTGCGCCGCTCCGCCGAGATCGACAGCCGCGGCCACAGATCCACCACCCCGCTCACAATCGCATCGTCCGGCTCCCCTTCGTAATACACCCACTCCAACGGAATCCGCAGCCGGCTCGCCGCTTCGTCAATCGCTTCAAACGCAAACCCTTCCGGTTTTCCGTCCGAATCCTTCGCATAGTAGGGAAATGCGTCGTTGAATCCGATGCGCACCGGCCGCGAAGGAACGTTTGCCTCCCGCCGGCACGACACTCCGCACACGCACAGCACCGCCGCGGCAATGCATACGGCAAGGGAGCGGACCGGTTGATGTGCGCTGAACAATACCGCCACGGTCATCGCCAGTATGGTACATCCATCAGACGATTCCTATAAGAAAAAATCCCTAAGTAGGTGTACTTTTCTCCCAATTCCCGATTTCTTTGTAGGTAAGTTCCCCCGCCTCCGCCGTCGCCGCATGAATCCGCACCGTATCGTGCAGCTCGATCGCATATCCCCCCGCCAGCGTCACCACCACCGGAATGCGTTCCCGCGCCGCCCGTTCAAACACCATCCGGTCCCTCTCCCGCAACCCGTCAAACGTCAGGTTCAGGCCCCCAAGCTGGTCCTGGCAATACGGATCCGCACCCGCCACGTAGAACACAATGTCCGGCTGGAAGCCCGGAATCGCAATGTTGCACGCCTCCGACAATCGCCGCAGGTATTCCGAATCCCCCACATTGTCCTCCACGTGAATATCAATGCTCGATGGAGGCTTGATCTCCGGATAGTTGTCCCGCTGGTGGATCGACAACGTAAACACCGACGTATCCTCCGCGAAAATCGCCGCCGTCCCGTTGCCATGATGCACATCCGTATCAATCACCATCGCCCGCCGCACCAGGCCCTCTTTCTGCAGCCGCCGCACCGCGATCGCTACATCATGAATCGCGCAGAAGCCCTCACCATGATTCGGAAACGCATGATGAAAGCCTCCGCCGATATTGAACCCGATGCCGCGCTCCAGCGCCAGCCGCGCGGCCAGGATCGTTCCCCCGGCCGCCAGCCAGAACGCCCGCACCACCTGCTGGCTATAAGGAATCTCCAGCCGCATGATGTCGGCATACGTAATCGTTCCGAACTTCAGCTTGCGGATCCACTCCTCGGTGTGCACCAGCGCCACGTCCTCATCCGAGGCGGGCTCCGGCGTGTACACTTCGTCCGGATTCAGTATCCCCTTGTCCATCAGAAGCTGCCGCACCAACTTGTATTTCACTGTCGGAAACACGTGGTCGCCGAACTGCAGGTCGTAAAGATCGTGATAGACGAACGCGGTCTGTGACATGGCAATTACGTGGCCTGCAATGCGGTGATGATCGCAACCGAATAAATATCATCCTCTGAGCATCCGCGCGAAAGATCGTTCGCCGGCTTCGCCAACCCCTGCAAAAACGGCCCGATCGCCGCCGCACCGCCCAGCCGTTCCACCAGCTTGTAGGCGATGTTCGCGCTCATCAGATCCGGAAAGATCAGCGTGTTGGCATGTCCGGCCACCGTCGAACCGGGCGACTTGCTGCGCCCGATCGCATCCACAATCGCCGCATCGGCCTGCAATTCGCCGTCGGCATGCAGATCCGGTGCGCGCTCGCGCAGAATGCGCATCGCCTCCACAACGCTGTCCACACGCTTGCCCTTGCCGCTGCCCTTGGTGGAATAGCACAGCAACGCCACCGCCGGCTCGGCATCCAGCAGATCACGAGTGCTCTTCGCCGTCGCAATCGCGATCTCCGCCAGTTCCACCGGCGTCGGCTCAATCACCACCGCGCAATCGGCGAACGACAGCATCCCGTTCACGCCGTAAGCGGCATCCGGCACGGCCATCAGAAACACGCTCGATACCGTCTTCACACCCTGCATCGATCCAATGCAGTGCAGCGCCGCGCGCACGGTCTCCGCCGTCGTGTTCGCCGCTCCGCCGACAAATCCATCGGCGTCGCCCGAGGCCACCATCAACGCCGAAAAATACAGAGGCCGCGGCGCGATCGTCGCTGCTTCCATCTGCGTCATGCCTTTCGCACGGCGCCGTTCGTGGTACAGCCGCGTGTAGTCCTGCAGCTTCGGGCTCTTGGCCGGCTCCACGAACGTAACCCCCGCCGGTGCGTCCGCCGGCGGCGGTCCAATCAAAATGGGATCTATCAGTGCATCCGCGGCAAGGCGCCGGGCCGCGCCGATAACACGCGCGTCCGTTCCTTCCGGAAATACAATACGTTTCTTGGGCCGCATCGCACGGACTCGTTCTTTCTGCCGTTCCATGTATGCAACCGCGGTCTGGGGAAGAGACATAAGGTTCGCTTGTATTGTAGCGCCCAACAACCCTCCACTCGGCTATAATTCCACTTCAGGCACTTATTCGCTTAGGGAAGGATTCATCCATGAGAAAAAAAGTAACGGTTGTCGGCGCCGGCAACGTAGGCGCCAGTTGCGCGGTTTGGCTGGCCGGTAAGGAAATCGCCGATGTTGTCCTCGTCGACATCGCCGAAGGCATCCCGCAAGGAAAAGGCCTTGATTTGCGCCAGGCGGGCCCCGTCGAGGGCTACGACACGGCCATCACAGGCACCAACGATTACGAAGCCACAGCCAACTCCGACGTCGTCGTCATCACCGCCGGCTTCCCCCGCAAGCCCGGCATGAGCCGCGACGATCTCCTGATGGCCAACTACGACATCGTCAAAGCCGCCACCGAAAACGTGGCCAAGTACTCCCCCAACGCCATCCTCATCATCGTCACCAATCCCCTAGACGCCATGTGCTGGACCGCCCACCAGGTCTCCAAGTTCAGCAAGAATCGCGTCATCGGCATGGCCGGTATCCTCGATACCGCCCGCTACCGCACCTTCCTCGCCATGGAACTCGGCGTCTCCGTCGAAAGCATCCAGGCCCTCGTCCTCGGCGGCCACGGCGATACCATGGTCCCCCTCGTCCGCCTCACCAGCGTCTCCGGCATCCCCCTCACCGAACTCCTCGCCCAGGACCGCATCGACGCCATCGTCGACCGCACCCGCAACGGCGGTGCCGAGATCGTCAAATACCTCAAATCCGGCAGCGCCTACTATGCCCCCGCCGCCGCCGCCGTCGAGATGGTCGAATCCATCCTCCTCGACAAGAAAAAAGTTCTCCCCTGCGCCGCTTTGCTCGAAGGCGAGTATGGGTATAATGACCTGTTCGTGGGCGTCCCCGTCAAACTCGGCGCCAACGGAATTGAGAAGATCTACGAGGTGCAATTGACCGATGCGGAAAAGGCGATGCTCGACAAGAGCGCCGCGGCGGTGAAGGATCTGGTGGATACCATCAAGCAGAAGACGGGAGCGTAAGTTCGGTCCGGGTAGCACCAAATTCTCTCTGAGGAGACAAACGGCAATGAATGAGGAAATGGTTAGAATCATCAGCGGAGTCCTCGCGCTCGTGCTGGTGGCGGTCATCGTGATGCGGCGCAAGTCGAAAAAGAAGTCCGACGCCGCTGACGATTTCTAAACTGCATAAAATATGGCGAAAAAGGGCAAAAAACCCCTCATCGCCGCCCCCGAAGATCCAGCCGGCAACGGCGATCCACAACTGAACGAGAAGTACACCTGCTTCAAGCTCAAGTTAGCTCCCTCGACAATCCACCGCTGGGGCATCTGGGCCATGGAGCGGATTCCGCCGCG
>CALFYN010000457.1 GCA_937952345.1 uncultured Acidobacteriota bacterium | reverse complement strand
TTCAGCCGGATTGCTTTCGCTGCGTCCAGTGGTGAGCCTCCGCCCAAACCCACAATGCTGTCGCACTCTTCCGTGACGTACAGTTCCGCGCCATCGAGCACGTTCTTTTCCGTGGGATTCGGCTCCACGCCGGTGAAGACCACACAGCCGGGTGTCAGCTTCTTCACTCGCTCGAAGACGGCCGTCTTGGCGAGTCCCTCATCCAACACCAGCAGCGGTTTCTTCATGCCTCGCTGCGCTAACTCGTCGGGGAGCTTTTCAATGGCCCCCGCTCCAAACAGAATCCTGGTCGGAAAAGAAAAGTTCGAGATCATATGATTTCCATGTATCGTGCTAGTTCCCAATCGGTGACGGCTCTCTCAGCTTGCCGCATCTCCCATTCTCGAGTCGCGGCGAAGTGGTCCACAAACGCGTCGCCGAACCATCTTCGTGCGGTGTCGCTCATGCGGAACCGGTCCGTGGCCTCACGTAGGTTGCGCGCCAGCGCCGGAGCATCTTTCACAGCATAGGCATTCGCCGCAGGTTCCGGAAGCTCCAGTTGCCGCTCAATGCCATCCAGCCCCGACGCCAGCGAAGCAGCCATAGCCAGGTAAGGGTTGATGTCGGCTCCCGACAATCGCGTTTCCACGCGGGTCGATTTGGCGCTGCCTGGGATGGCACGCACGGCACACGTTCTGCTGTCGATGCCCCATGTGGCGTTCACGGGAGCCCACGTGCCCTGCACCGTACGCTTGTACGAATTCACGGTGGGGCAATACAGCACTTGAAACTCCTGCATGTGATGTAGCAGTCCCGCAATGTAATGTTTCATCACCGGAGACATCCCCTGTTGGTCATCGTGAAACAGATTCTCTGAGGGCCACTGCCGCCACAGGCTCTGATGCAAGTGGCCGCTCGATCCGGGCAACTCCGCATTCCACTTGGCCATGAATGTCGGCATCGCGTTGTGCCGCGCCGCGATCTCTTTCACCGCGGTCTTGAACAATGCCGCCTTGTCCGCCGCCTGCACAGCACGATCCACGGTGATCGCCGCTTCGTACACTCCAGGGCCTGTCTCAGTGTGAAAGCCCTCCAGGCCGACGTTGAATCCGTCCAGCAGGTCGATGATGTCCAGCACCAGCGGAGCATTCTGTGAAGCGCGCAGTACGCTGTAACCGAACATCCCCGGACTCAGCGTCTTCAGTTGGCGATAACCTTTTTCGCGCGCACTCAATGCGTTTTCCTGGAACAGCCAGAACTCGTACTCCGCCGCGAAGAAGGGCAGCACGGACTTGGATTCGGCGTAATGCACCACGCGCTGCAGCAGTTGCCGCGGTGCGATAGCATAGGGCGCGCCTTGCTCATCGCAGAGATCCATCAGGAAGAACGCGGTTCCTGGTTCCCAGGGAATCAGCCGGAATGTGGAAAGATCGATGCGGGCATGGCAATCCGGATAGCCCGTGTGCCAGCCGGTCACTGTGACATTCACGTTCTCGTAGAGCACGTCATGCAGATCCCAACCAAAGATCACGTCGCAGAATCCCAGGCCACCTTCAGCGGCGCTGCGAAACTTGTCCGTGCTGATGTATTTGCCGCGCAACACGCCGTCGACATCGAACACACCGAGCTTGATGCGCGTGATTTTATGCGCTTCCAGTTGCTCCAGAATTTGTCCCAGGGTCACCGTCCGATTCCCTTCACGGCCCATTCCGGGCCTTTGTACTGATATCGCGCCTGCAGGAAATAGAGCGCAGTCAACGTCAGCAGAATGCCGGCCATCGTCTTTCCGGCGAGTTCATTCGGGGGCATCACCAGCACGAGGCAAACCACCACAGTGTAGCCAATCGCCACCGCGTGCACGAACCGGGAATACTTGCCGAGGTTCCAGATCGCTTCTTCGCGCCAGTGTGGTTTGCGCACTCCCAGCACAATGGGGATCAGGTAGGCAACATATAACGCCACGGTGCTGAACGACGTAACCACCGGTATGGCGCCGCTCCATGCCATCGCAGCCATCGCCGTGATGGTGATGGCCCAAATCGCCGCGCCCGGCGTGCCGTGTTTGGCATTCACGCTCGCCAGCAACGCCGCCGCCGGTGTGCCGTGGTCGCGAGCCAGCGCGAATAATGTTCTCGAAGCGGAAGTGATGGCCGACAATCCGCAGAACCACATCGCCATCGATGCCATCGCCGCCATCGCGTTCCCCGCGCGGCCACCCAGCGCCGACTGCAACACGGCAATCGCCGTGGGAACCGGATTGCCTGCACTGTCTTTCATCGACAACACACCATTGATGCTGGGGATGGCCAGCGTTAGCGCCAGCAGCATGAGGTAGCCCACCACTCCACTCACGCCGACGCTGAGGACGATACCCCAGGGTGCGCGCCGCCTCGGATCCTGTGTTTCCTCGGCCATGTGCGCCGAGGCATCGAATCCCGTAAACGTCCACTGCGCCTGCAATAAACCCAGCAGGAAGGCCCACCAATAGGGAGATCTGCCGTTGCTGTTTACTGCTTCCGTCAAGAATGAAACCGGCTGTAGCGGCGCAAAAAACACGATGGCGCCTACCAGTATCAGCACACCCAGGATATGTACGGCCACGCTGCCATCGTTCATCCAGGCCACCAGTTTCACGCTGTACTGATTCAACACCGCCTGCGTGAAAAGGATGAAGGCCAGCATCAGGAACAGATTGGCTTGCGTTTGCGGCAGCCCAAGAAACGGCAGGATAAACTGCGCGCAACTGTAGTTGATTCCGGCCACCGCGGCGATGAGTCCGAAGATGTTCAACCATGCCGTGAACCAACCCCACACCGGTCCGCCGAGCGCCGCTGCCCAATGATACATCGCGCCGCTGGTGGGATAAGCCGAGCACAGTTCCCCCATGCTGGCGGCCATTGTGAGCGTGAACACCGTGGCCAGCGGCCATCCCAGTGTCATCTCCAGTGGGCCGCCCATCTCCAGGCCATAGCCGTACAAGGTCACAGCGCCAGTGAGGATGGAGATGATGGAGAAACTGATGGCGAAGTTCGAAAACCCGCCCATGCTGCGAAACAGTTCCTGTGCGTACCCGAACCGGCTCAGGTCGTCCTGATCACGCCGCACGGCGCTCGAGTGATTATCCATGAAAGGTCAGGAAATCAGGATAACGCAGCGGGGGGCTTACTTGCCCACGAAGAGCGACAGGATGTGGTGGCACAGCCACCCCACCGCGGCCGATGCCGGGATGGTCATCACCCACGCCCACACAATGCTCGTCGCGATCCGCCAGCGGACCGCTTTGATGCGTTGAATGGAGCCGACCCCCGCGATGGCGCCCGCGGTTACATGCGTGGTGGAAACGGGCATATGCAGAAACGTGGAAAACAGAATCGAGGATGCCGCCGCGGTTTCCGCGCAGAATCCGCCGCGAGGCTTGAGGCGCGTCAGCTTGGCTCCCATCGTCTTCACAATCCGCCATCCTCCGCTCATCGTGCCCAACCCGATCGCCGAGTACGCAGCTACAATCACCCACGTCGGAACTTCAAACGTCTTCAGGTATCCCGAGGTTACCAGCACGCCGGTAATCACGCCCGCAGTCTTTTGCGCATCGTTGCTTCCGTGCGAATAGCTGAAGATCGCCGCCGAAACCAACTGCAGACGCCGGAAGTATTTGTCCATTTGCTTCGGCGTCGATTCGCGGAAGAGCCAGTGCACAAGAATCATCAGCGTGTAGGCCAGCAACATGCCCAGCAGCGGAGCTACCACGATGAAGATCAGAATGCGCGCCCAGCCTGACAGGATGATGGCCTGAAATCCGGAAGCCGCGATCGCCGCTCCCGCATACCCGCCGAACAAAGCGTGCGAGGAACTGGTGGGCAATCCCCACCACCACGTCACCAGGTCCCATACAATGGCGCCCAACAGGCCAGCCAGAATCACGTAGGGCGTTACCTGCGAAAGATCTACCAGGCCTTTGCCTACCGTGCTTGCCACTCCCGTGCCCGTGCCGATAAAAGCGATGAAATTCCAGAACGCCGCCCAGAGCACCGCATGAAACGGGCTCAGCACACGCGTAGCCACGATTGTGGCTACCGAATTCGCGGCGTCATGAAACCCATTGATGAAATCGAAGGCCAGCGCGACCACAACGATCAGTGAGACGAGTAGCAGCGGATCCATTCTGTTTCGCTACCGTTAGCTGTTCTTCACAACGACATTTTGCAGCGCGTCCGCCACATCTTCGCAATAGTCCGTCGTGATCTCCAGCAGTTCGTAGATCTCCTTCAACTTGATCAGCCGGATGGGATCCTTCTCGTTTTCAAACAACTCCGCCACTGCCATGCGAGTGATCTGATCGGCGTGATCCTCCAACCGGTTGATCTCGATGCAATGCTCCAACATCTCTTTGTTGCGGCTGAGCGCTTCAAACGCCAGTTCGAATGACTTCGAACAGGACAGAATGATCTCACAGATCTGATGTACCGCCATGGGCGCCGGCTTGATCTTGTAGGCCACCAGTTTGTGCGCCACTTCCTCAATGCCGTCCAGCACATCATCCAGATGGGACGCCAGGGAGTGAATGTCTTCCGGATCCAGTGGCGTGATGAACGTCTGCCCGAGTTTATGAAACACCTCGTGGATCAGCTCATCGCCGGATTTTTCCAGATCCGAAATCTTGCGGGCCGCTTCTTCCATGCCGTCGCGCAC
>CALFYN010000456.1 GCA_937952345.1 uncultured Acidobacteriota bacterium | reverse complement strand
CAGGATCCTTCCCCCAACATTCGCAAAGCGGCCCTCATCGCCCTCGATCAGCTCGACCGCGGCCCCCTCAACGAATCGCACGTGCTTCCCTTCCTCAACGCCGAGGAACAGGAACTGCGCCGCACCGCGCTATGGGTGGTTTCGCGCCATCCCAGTTGGGGCGCGAAGCTCACCCAAGCCCTCGACGCCCGCCTCCGCTCGCCGCAATTCAATGAGCGCGAAGCGGAGATGATTTCACAAGCCATGGCCGCTTTCTGCTCCGACGCGAGTCTCAAGAAATCCGTTGGAAAAGCGCTCGGAGATCCGTCGCTCGACGCCAGGCGCCAGCTCTTCCTGCTCGAGACCGCCGAGCGCTGCTCCAGCAAAGAGTTCCCCACGGACTGGCAATCCGGCCTCGCGAAACTGCTTGCCCATACAGACGCCGATGTCCGTGTCCGCACCATTCAATTCATCCGTGCCCGCGCGGTTCCGGGCCTCGAAGCTCCCTTGCGCAAGCTCGCCGAGAGCGCCGCGCAATCCGACGATGTGCGCATCGCCGCCCTCAGCGCGCTGGGCGGACGCACGCCGCACTTCACCGATAGCGAGTTCGCCTACCTCGCCTCACGCCTCACGCCCAACGTGGAAGCCCCCGCCAAACTCGCCGCCGGCCAGGTCATCGGCCGCGCCGAACTCACCGCCGCGCAACTCAAGGAAGTGGCCGGCAAATACATGAAGACCGCCGACCCCATGGTCATCCCCAACCTCCTCGAAACCTTCCGCTACGGCAACGATGAAGCCACCGGACTCATGATGGTGCAGGCGCTCACCGCGGTTGAATCCGCGCTCGGCAGCGTCGGCGCGCAGCGTGTCGATGAGATTGTGAAGAAGTTCCCCGGCGGTGTGCAGACGGCGGCGAAGCCCTTGCTCGCCCGTCTGGAACAAGGCAAAGCGCAACGCCTCGAAAAAATCAAAAAGCTCGAAAATGTTCTCACCGCGGGAGGCGATCTCGCCAAGGGCAAAGAGATCTTCTTCGGCGCCAAGGCCGGCTGTTCCAGTTGCCACACCATCGGACTCGAAGGCGGCCACGTCGGCCCCGATCTCACCTCCATCGGCGCCATCCGCTCACCACACGATTTGCTGGAAGCCATCGTGCTCCCCAGTGAGAGCTTCGTCCCCGGCCACGAAGTGTACCGCGTGGAAACGGCCACGGAAGTCTACTCCGGCGTCCTCGGCCGCGGCACACCCGACGCCGTGCGCCTCATCACCGGGCCTGGCGACGAAGTCCGCATCCCCCGCGCCGACATCAAGAGCATGGGCCACGCGCCCGTATCGCTGATGCCCGAAGGCCTCGACGAAGTGCTGGACCGCAACGAGATGCGCGACCTCATCGCCTACCTGCGCGCGCAGATCGCCCGGCCCAGCGAATCCGGACGCAGTGAATGAAGCGGCCCGCGGCGCTCGTCTTCCTGCTGACGTTTCTCTATCACGCCACCAGCCCAGTCGCCCAGCAAGGCGATTCGCGCTGGACCGTGTACACCGCCATGAGCCTGCTGCGCGAAGGCAACCTCGATCTCAACGAATACCCGCAACAAATCGAAGCCTCCGGCTTCTACGCCATCGAATGCGTCACCGGCGCCGAACGGCGATACCCCATACAGAGCCTCGCCGAATGCCCCGGCGGACGGCTCTATAACTTCTACCCCGTTTCCATCGCTCTGCTGGCCACGCCGCTCATCGCTCTGCAACTCGGCGTGCTCAAACTCCTGCCGGCGTTGCCCGTCGCACATCCTGTTCTCAAAGCTTACCTACAAGCCGATCCCACCACGGGCTCGCCCATCTTCGAAATCGTCGCCGCTTCCTTTTTCGCCGCGCTGGCGACGATGCTCCTCTACGCCGTCGCCCGCCGCCACCTCACGCCGCGAGCCGCGCTCTTCGCAGCATTCCTCTTCGCGGCCTGCTCGCCGATGCTCTCCACCGCCAGCCGCGCCCTCTGGCAGCACGGCATTCTCGCCATGCTGCTCAGCGCGATGCTGCTGGTCCTGCCGCGTCCCGCCGTTGGCCCCATCCTTGCCCTGGCATTCTTTGTCCGCCCCACCGCCATCATCCCCATCGCTGTCGCAGGCGTTTACATGATGCGGCGCCACCACCGCCCGCAAGCCGTCAAAGCCATCCTGTACGCGACACCTATCGTGGCCTTCTTCGTGGCCCTCAATTACCACATGTACGGCATGCCCCTGGCTCCCTATTTCTTCCCGGTGCGCACTGGCAGCACGTCGCTCGCGCTGCACTCGCACTATTTTGAGGCGCTCGCCGGGACACTGCTATCCCCCGCCAGAGGGCTGCTCATTTACATGCCCTTCCTCTTGCTGCTGCCACTGCGCGCCAACCGCAACAACAACCCACCGCTCGCACCCTGGATCGCCGTCATGATCGCCGCCCACTGGCTGCTCATCTGCCTGCACACCGATTGGTGGGGCGGCCACGCCTTCGGCCCGCGCTACTTCACCGATGTCACCCCACTACTCATCTACCTGCTCTTCCCCGTCATCGCGCGTCCCAATAAGGCATTCCTCGCCCTCGCACTCGCGGCATTCCTCATCCACTTCCGCGGATCCCATTTCGTCGCCACACAACTCTGGAACGTCACCCCCATCAACGTCAACGCCGACACCTCCCGCCTATGGGACTGGAGCGATCCGCCCTTCCTCCGCTAATTCACCGTCAGATCATCCTTGGCCGGCAACTTCGGAAACGCCCCGTGCGGCTCCATCTGATACCACACCGCCACCGACGCAATATCATCCTGCAGGGGCAAATATTTCCGCGTCCCCGCCTTCCACCCCAGCGCCTGAATGGTCACCTTCAGATCGCTCTCAAACCGCACCGGATCCGTCAGATGCCACCGGTACAATCCGAACCGCTGCTGCGACTGATACAACCCATCCGGCTTGATCACCTGAATCAGCCCCGTATAAGGCGTCGTGAACGTCTCATACTCCCGCTTCTCCTTATTCTCGAAATTGTACGAGCCGCAGAAATAATCCTCCGTCCCCGTCCCGGCGATGGTGGGAAATTGCTTGTCCCCATCCATGAAAAACTTGATCTCCCCTTCGCCCCACCAGCCATTGTTATGCACGCCCCAAGCCATATACGTTCCCACGTAATGCCCCTTGCCCTTGATACCATCCGCAATCGTGTATACCTGCTTGAACGGCAGCGGATTCGTCCTCCGGAACTGCGCGTGAAAATACGCCGCATCGGCCGGTACCGGAGCCTGCGTGTAGTCGATCTGGTAGTACACCGTCATCGGCTTATCGTCGATGTTTTCCAGAGTCAGCTTCGCCCGCTTGCGGAACGGCATCGGCCAGTACGAATTGAACGCGCTGCCCGGATTCACACAAATCGCCTGCGAAGTGATCGGCGCGTACTTGCCCCATCCCATGCCGAAGAAATCGCCCACCGGCACTTCCACCGATGGCGCAGTCTCATCGTCCCAATACATCCGCAGAATCGAATACCGCCAGTTGCCCGTGGGCGTCATCCAGATATGCTGGATCGCCCCCTGCGCCTGAATATCGGCCAGCGTGAATGTAGTCCCCGGCTGGACCACCACATACGGGTTCACCTTCCAGCCCTGCCCCAACTCCGATGAGGCTGCCGACGCCGATCCCTGCACCGCCATCGCCCCCTTCCCCTTCTCGCCCGTGAAATTCTCCGGACTGATGGAAAAGGTCTTCGCCTTGGCCGTGCGGTAGATATTCTCCAGGCTCGAAGTCAGCCCGGTAAACGTGGAATCCTGCGCGGCCAGCAGGAACGCAAGCAGCAGGCCCACCGCAATACGAAAGAAAAATGGCATGGATGTTCTCCTCTCCTGATCCTCGCCAGAGGAGATCACCCGCGTCAAGGCGTCAGAATCGCCCCAGCCTGACCAGGCGGCTGAAGAACGCCAACCCGGCGCCCATCGCGTGGAAGAACAGCCCGATGCCCCATCCATACAGCACATGCTGGAACCACAGTTCCCCGCCCGTCACCAGGTTCAAGACAAACAGGAACAGATTGACGAACACAAACACCACCAGGTGCTTCACGAAACCGAACAGCGGCGAAAGCGGATTGCGGTAGAAGAGCATGTTGTGCCTCTCCCCGAATTACGCATCGCCAGCGGCCGGTGTTCCCCAATTCCGCAGAATTCGCACGGCCGCTTCGTAGCCAATGGCTTCGGCGAACTCGAGCGGAGTCCGTCCACTCTCCCGATTCACTCCCGCGTGCAGCGACGGCGCCGGCTCAACCGGATGCCCCACGTATTGCCCGAAAGGCCGCCGTAGCGCTTCCGGATCGCTCCGCAGGATTTCGGGCAACCGGTCCGCCAGCCCCATCTCGATCGCGTCAAACACATCGATCGGCCCCTTGAGAATCCGCGCGCACAGCTTCTTGTGCCCGGCGGATGCCGCCCACGCCGCGGGAGTCCCTACATGCTTCCCGTCGCGCGCCCGCACATCGGCGCCACATTCCAGCAGCACCTCCACCGCCCCCGAATTTCCGTGGAGCGCCGCCGCATGCAGCGGCGTGTATCCGCCGGCGGAATCCACCCCCGACATCGGATCGCCGCGCACGTTCACCGATGCCCCCATCTGCAGCAACAGCGAGATGATTTCCCGCGGGGCCTTTTCCACGGCCCACACAATCAG
>CALFYN010000455.1 GCA_937952345.1 uncultured Acidobacteriota bacterium | reverse complement strand
TCGCTTCATGGAGTCGACAATGTTTCAGCCCTCGATACAGCGCGTTCTTTCCTTGTGTCTGATATTCACTTCCGCGTTGTGGAACCCGTGCCTCGCGCAGGCTCCCATCGGCGCCATCGCCGGTACTGTCACGGACCCTTCCGGCGCCGCTGTTGCCGGGGCCGCGGTGACTATCACCAACAAGGCAACAGGCCTCAAGCGTGAGGCCACATCCGACAACCTGGGCGTCTACAGCGCTCCAGCGCTTCCGGCCGGTGAGTACGAAGTGCGCGCGCAGAAACCGGGTTTTCAGCAATTAGTGCGTGAAGCCGCGGTGCTCACTGGATCGACAGCCACCGTGGACATCGCGCTCACCGTCGGCGCCGTAAGCGAAGTGATCACCGTCTCTGGAACGGCTTCCCCTATTAGCTACGACAGCCACAAAGTGGACGGAGTGATCCAGCGGGACCAGATCGAAAACCTCCCATTGAACGGACGCAGTTTCCTGCAACTGGCCTTTCTGGAGCCGGGCGTGGGGGTAGGCACGCGATCCCTGGCGCAATACAACGCCCAATTCGGTGTTTCCGTGCTCGGCGGATCGCAATCGATGACGGCAATTACCGTGGACGGAGGCAACGTCCGCAACTCGCTCGAAGGCGGTACCGCGCAGAATTTCTCCCAGGAGGTGGTGGAGGAGTTCCAGATCTCCGCGGTGAACTTCGACCTTTCCACTGGCATCGCCGCCGGCGGGTCGGTGAACATCGTGAGCCGTTCCGGGGGCAACCAATTCCACGGAAGCGGCTATTATTATTTCCGCGATAACAACCTGTCAGCCTATCCGGCCCTACGGCGCAATGCATTTGCCCCCGATCCATTCTTCGCCCGGCGGCAATCGGGCTTCTGGGTGTCCGGACCGATCCGGAAAAACAAGCTGTTCTTCTTTTTCAACCTGGAGAATAACAACCAGGATTCGGTGGTCACCGTACAGCCGGCATCCACATTCTTCGCCAATCTCGCAGGTAATTATTCGAGTCCGTACGATGGCCTGCAACCCAGCGTGAAATTCGATTACCGGATAAACGACCGGCACAATCTGTTCCTGCGTTATAGTCACGACGGCAACAAGAGCTTCGGCCCTCGGGGCGGCGCCAACCTGCCATCGAACTGGCTGGTGAATCGCAACTGGGCCGACCAGAGCATTCTCGGCCTGACTTCCACCTTCGGTGGCTCCCTGGTGAGCGACTTCCGTTTCGCCTATCACTACTGGAACAACCGCAACCTGTTTCCCACCGCGCAGGAATGCCCCGGATGTATCGGGCTAGGGTTCCCTTCCATCTCGATTCAAGGTTCGGGAGTTACGCTGGGCAACACCACCAACGCACCACAGGGGCGCGACATCCGGCGCTATAACGTGGTGGAGAATCTGACGTGGCAGAGGGGAAGTCACCGGCTCCGCTTCGGCGGCACCTTTGAAAACGCCCCCTTCAACGGCTACTGGGCTTTCGGGGAGCCGGCGGCAGTTAATGTGTTCGGCCCCGATATCCTGCTGGCGAACCGCATTCCGATCGCTTTGTGGCAACTGCCGGCGCAGTTCACTTCCGATGCCGATTTGCTGAAGCTGCCAATGCAGGCTTTCGCCTTCGGCATCGGTGACCCCTCTCAGCCGCCGCCGTTCCGTGCGGAGAATGCCCGCAATAACCGCCGTTATCATCTGTACGCCCAGGATTCCTGGCGGCTTCATCCCCGTTTCACCCTCAATTACGGACTCTCCTGGCAATTCGAATCGACGCTAGCCAATCATGATCTGGATAAGCCGGCGCTGCTGCGTCCGGTCATGGATTCCCTGGAACCGACCAAGAAGGATTGGAACAACTTCTCGCCTTCAATCGGCTTTGCGTGGAATGTCGCGAACGACAGCAAGACGGTGGTGCGCGGCGGATTCGGAATGTACTATGACACACGCGAGCTTTCGCAGCGCCTGGTGGAGCGCGCGGCAATCGGTCCGGTGGGCAACGGGCGGCAGCAGATCACGAGCGCGTCCATACCCAATCCGTTGCCGGCCATTCCCAGCCCCGCGCCGGGAGTCTTGCCGGCCGTGCCCACGGGAGCGCCCCTGTTTTTCACTCTCCCCACGGGGTTCACGCTCGGCAGTTTTATGCAGATTCTTCCCCAGGTGAAAGCCGCCACTGAAGCCAGGCTGGCCAACCCCAATCCGAATGATCTGAGTGTGCGAAACATCAATATCACCAAGCAGGGAACAGACCTGTTCCAGAACAACTATCCTGCCTCTTACGCGCGGCATATGTCCCTTGGAATGCAGCGCGAATTGATGCCGAAATTGGTGCTGACCGCCGACTTCGTGTACCGCCACTTTTACCGGCAGGAAGTGGGAGCGCTCGACTACAACCGCTTCAACCGGGTTAGCGGGCCCGTCATTCCACGGTGTACCTCTACGCAAGCGGCAAATCCGGCGGTAGCTTGCTCGAACGGTCCTATCGAATTCCGCGCGCCCATCGGCCGCACTGATTACAAGGCGATGCTGGTGAAGCTCGACAAGCGTTTCGCGCAGCGCTACCAGTTCACCGTTTCCTACGCCCTGCAACGGCAATACGGGATGAACGGCATCAACAACCTCGACAACTGGTTTGAGAGTTGGGGTCCGCAAGGCGGCCGGCACAACCTGAATGTCTCCGGAATTGTGGATCTGCCGTGGCGGTTTCAGGTTTCCTTCATCAGTTCAACCGGTTCGCGCGGGCCCTACCGTCCTTCGGTGAGTGGAGTGGATCTGGATGGAGACGGACTGGATACGGCGTTTTTGCCGGGATGGTTGGTGCCGGATCGCAAGCCGACGCGGGAGAAGTTGGAGGCAGCCGTCAATGCCTGGAATAGCCAGTACCCGGATTTGCCGAATGGGCAGCGGCCTCGCACGCCACGCAATCAGGTCATCCCGCGTCTGACTCTACCGGCACAATACTCTTTTGGCGAGAACTTCTTTTCTCAGGATCTCCGTCTGACGAAAGTGTTCCCCTTCCGCGAGCGCTACCGGTTGAACGTTTTCGGGGAAGCCTTCAACATTTTCAATATCGCCAATCTGGGAGGAATCAGTTCCACGGTGAATTCGGCGGGGTTCGGTGTGCCGACTTCGCGCGCCGGGCAAGTGTTCGGTTCGGGCGGACCAAGGGCCTTCCAACTCGGAGCCCGGTTCTCGTTCTGATATGGAGCGACCTGTCAATACCTTTACGTGCTGGTGACAGGAGGTTTTGGAATCAGGCCGGTTTTTCTCCGCGGGAGGGAAGTCGGCCTTTCCTCTTTCCCCCAACACCAGCCACAGAAGTGTTCCTTCGTGGAGCCGCCCGTCGCGATGGTCCCATAGCCTCGTGTCCCGTGCGATGCTCCGCGCCAGTTCGATCGCCGTCTCCGGCAGCCCGCCTTCAGCCTTGGCTTGGAGGTGCCAGGCCAGTTTCCGGAACAGAAACTACCGGTGTGCGCAGGTGGTCTCCTTGCCGAAGAACTCCAGGTGGCGGGTCTGCAGCGCGGCGACGTCCATCGCGGCCAGTTCGTCGATCTGTTGTCGGAGGGTCTTCTTCACGCGTCAACCTCATGACTATGAAGGCTCTCCGGGCGCGCGTTATCAAGTTCTCCGTTGACGGTTTCTCCGCCATCCGGACGGGTGCGTTCGATGCGTCGGACGCGCCGATAGCGATCGTAGGCTTGGGCGAGAAGAGTGGCGATCTGGGCGACGGCCTCGGCCGTAGTGCGGTCGCGGAGTTCCATGTGTTGCCGGTCCTTTGGGTGTCCGGCCCACAACGGCTTCCGCTGGGCGGCCTGGTGCGTCGTCTGGCTCTGTCAATAGATACTCACGCGAGTTCGAAACTGTCTAATCGGGGGACCTTTCTCACCCGTGCTGTTAATAGTGCCCGCACGGAGACCGTTCCGAAACCTGCTCATGCGTAATGTGCATCGCGTGAAAGCAGATCCAGTTCCAATGGCGATACAATCTCCATCTTCACCTCCATGTCGCAATCCCCGCCAAACCGAGATCAGGATGAACTCCACCTATTGAGGACCTGCCCGCCGGAGACATCCGATGATTCAGACGGGCTCATTGATCCAGAGCCGTTTTCCGTATTTCTTGGAATTCTCGGATTCGTGGGCTCGGTCGCCTCAATCGTCAGCTACATAGAATTCAAGCGGGATCAAAGGCAGAGGGCCAACGACGACCGGAATGGCCTAGTGCGCGAATCTCGGGATCTGCTCATGACCCTCGAGGTAGACACCATGCAGATCGAGGCGTCTCTGCGGAAACTCGAACTGATCCTTGTTGAGGGATCCACGAGCCAGCGTCCGCGCTCACTAGCGGAAATCCCTCTCCGGTTTGGAACCTGCAGACCCATTTTTACAATCTACGGCTATCGTCAGTATGACGAGATCCTGAGTGAGCTGAATAGTCTCGTGGGCCGGAGCCTCGAATCCACCTCGAAGCTATTGCAGCGACTCTACAATCTGGACCCTTTTCTTGGTCGCGAGATTGCCGACCGTCTTATCGAACTGCAGAGTCGCCTCAATCGCATGCTCCATGAGGAGGTGTCATATGAGGACGGCTTCAAGATCTACTACGAGGTCATCGGTTTCACCAAAGCGGTACTGCGGGACATCCGCGTTCAAATCGACCGCCAATTCTGACGGCCTTTCCTGGCTCGCTGCGGTTTCCTAGCCTCCGGCCAGTTGCCGCGCAAGGTGAGTTCGAAACTGTCTAATCGGTCCCCCTCTCTCAAACGGAGTGTCAACAAACGCGGAGGTGTCAACAGAGAAACCCGAGAGTTCGAGAGGTTGAGGGAGGCCAATGGGCTCAACCACCATGGTTGAGTTCGCACCCCGGACGCGCACGTCTCGAACTGGAGAACTGCGCCGAAACGCAAATACTGGCGAATGTTTGGGATACGGGCGGGAGGTCAGACAGGGAGGCTGTCAACGAAATCGGACGGTGGAAAGTTCGCGTTTGAAAGAATGGCTCCCCGGGAAACGCATTTCCAACCAGTTTCTCCGAGTTTTTCCCCGGGGAATGTGTCCAGATCACCCCGACCTGAACAGAATCCCACTTCGAGCAACTGACCCGGGGCCGGAAATTTGGGGGATCGGAAGAGCTGCGTTTGCTTAGCGGAGGCTGTCCGTACCGGGGTCGGTGGCGGCCTCGAAGCGGCAGGAGTCGAGAGTCAGACTCTTCCTCAATCTCCCGCAACTAGCAACCGGCTGTGCTCATTGGTTCCAACCGCAGTGGCGACCGGTGGGGCCTGATGGTTCGATCTGATTCCCTC
>CALFYN010000454.1 GCA_937952345.1 uncultured Acidobacteriota bacterium | reverse complement strand
TCGGCGGCGGAGGCGACAGAGGTAGCCACAGCAAACCAAAAGAGCAGTCTGCGAGAATGGTATGGAAGGAAATGAATGGTCGCTGACGGCATTTATTACGCTCTTGGCTTTACGGCCGGGGGGCTACTGGTATCGTATCTGAGCCGGCCCGTGTTTGGCCTCCCTCTTTTTATTCTGGCTTTGTTTTGCCTGTGGTTTTTCCGCGATCCGGAGCGGCAGACGCCGGCGGGTCCGTATGCGGTATCGCCGGCGGATGGGAAGGTGGTGGTGGTGAAGCCGGAAAACGGCGGCACGCGGATCAGCATTTTCCTGAATGTTTTCGATGTGCATGTGAACCGCACACCGATTCCGGGGCGCATCACCAAGGTGGAGTATCAGAAGGGGAAGTTCCTGGTGGCGAGCAAGGAAGAAGCTTCCACGGAGAACGAGATGAACACGATCACGGTGGAAGGCGGCGGATCGACGGTGGTGTTCAAGCAGATCACGGGATTGATTGCGCGGCGCATCGTGTGCTGGAAGAAGCCGGGCGATACGGTTGCGGCGGGCGAGCGCGTGGGTTTGATCAAGTTTGGTTCGCGGGTGGATGTGCAACTGGGGCCGGAGTGGGAAGTGGCTGTGCAGGTGGGGCAGAGGGTATCGGCGGGCTCCACGATACTGGCGAAGAAGAAAGGCGCGTAGCTCGATGGCCAAGATCAATCTCCCCGGTCCGTTGTTGGACAAACAGAGCCGGCGTCCGCGCCGGGCGGCGTATGCGCTTCCGACCTTGTTTACCGCAGGCAACCTATATTTGGGATTCCTGTCGATTCTGAAAAGTTTCGAAGGATCGATGGCGGTGAAGGGCGGGTTGATCGGATCGGTGCCGCAGTTTGAGATTGCGGCGAAGGCGATCGGGGTGGCGGTGTTGCTGGACGGGCTGGATGGGCGGATTGCGCGGCTGACGGGGACGGAATCGGATTTCGGGCGGGAGATGGATTCGCTGGCCGATGTGATTACGTTCGGTATCGCACCGGCGGTGCTGGCGTTCGCGTTCGGCATCCAATTTGTGGATTTCACAAACGATCCGGCGATTCAAGATAATTTACGGCGGGCCGGGGTGTTTCTGTGTTTCCTGTTCCTGCTGTGCAGCGCGGCGCGGCTGGCGCGGTTCAATGTGCAGACGAATCCGGTGCCGAAGAATCCGGGGCGTCCGGACCGGAAATATTTCGTAGGGCTGGCGACGCCGGCATCGGCGGGGATGGTGGCGAGTGTGGTGTATGCGGCCGATTGCGTGCCGATTTCGTCGTGGCTACTGGCTTCGTTGTGGCTGGCGCTGATGGGGTTGCTGTCGTTTCTGATGGTGAGTACGTGGAGGTATCGAAGTTTTAAGGATTTCACGCTCACGCGTCCGCGGTCGCCACTGACCGTGGTGGCGCTGGCGTCGTTGATTTACCTGATTGTGAATTATTCGCAACCGGTGTTGCTGGCAATGGCGGTGACGTATGTGGGAAGCGGGATCGTGATCCGGGTGGGTGGCGTGGTGCGGAGGATGCTGAAAAAGCCACCGCAGCCGCAGCCTCGAGAGCAGACGAGCTAAGAAGACGATGCTCTCCCGGCGCAGATTTCTTGCTTCCGCAGCAGGCGCCGGCGTGGGGCGGGCGGCGGCGGCAGCGCGTCCGAACATTGTCATGGTGCTGCTGGACGACCAGCGGTGGGATGCGTTTTCGGCGTCAGGGGTGCGGGGGATTTTTGATTTTCTGAAGACTCCGCACATGGACCGGCTGGCGGCGGAGGGGATCCATTTTCGCAACACGTTCTGCACGACATCGCTGTGCTCCCCGTCGCGGGCGAGCATTCTGAGCGGGCAGTGGGTGCACACGCACGGGGTGCATTCGCTTGCCGGGGATCTGGCGGATGGGACGGCCACCTTTCCGGAGTTGTTGCGGCAGGCGGGTTACGATACGGGGTTTGTGGGGAAGTGGCATTTGGGGCGGGAAAGCGAGGTTCCGGATGCGGCGTTTGGCTTCTGGGCGGCGTTTCGCGGGCAAGGCACGTATTTCGACCCGCTGCTGAATGTGAACGGGGAGCGGACTCCGACGAGCGGGTATGTCACGGATATTCTCACGAACTATGCCATCGATTTTGTGAAGAAGCGTCGGGAGCGGCCGTTCTTTCTGCTGCTGTCGCACAAGGCGGCACACGATCCGTGCACACCGCCGAAGGAGCCGGAGTCGTTGTTCGAGGATGTGCGCGTGGAGTATCCGCCGAGTTACCACGAGAGGCATGACGATAAGCCTTCTTGGTATCTGAATTTCCATGATCACGACGCGTTTCATTATATGTATCATCCGCGGGAGAAGTTCGAGAAGTACGTGAAGGATTATGCGCGGACGCTGGTTTCGGTGGACGAGAACCTGGGGCGATTGCTGGGGGCTTTGGAGGAGTCGGGACAGTTGGGGAACACGGTGATCTTCTGGCTGGCCGATAACGGGCATTTCATGGCGGAGCACCAGTTTTTCTCGAAGATGATTATGTATGAGGAATCGATCCGGATTCCGCTGCTGGTGCGTGATCCGCGGGGGAAGCAGCGCGGGGTGCGGCGGGAGGAGTTTATTCTGAACGTGGATCTGGCGCCGACGATTCTGGAGATTGCGGGAGTGGCGGCGCCGCGGGAGATGGAGGGGCGATCGTTCGCAAGGATGCTAAGCGGCGGGCGGATTCGGGGGTGGCGGAAATCGTTTCTGTACGAGTATGAAGACGGGACGCCGTCTTGGGGGCTGCCGCAGTTGGAGGGCGTGCGCACCGCCGATGGGTGGCAGTATACGCGGTATCCGGATTGGGAGCAGATGTACGATATCTACGCCGATCCGACGCAGGTGCGGAATCTGGCGCAGGATCCGCGGTATGCGGGGAAGAAACGGCAGTTGATGGGGGAATTGCGGAGACTCGGGGGCGGACGGCGGGCGCTGCAACCGGGTGGGGCTTACAAGCGGCGGAGCGAAGCGGTGCATACGCCGCATTTGCCGGATTTCCGGTAGCGCATGAGGCCGGCCAGGGGGCCGGCCGCGGCTCAGGGGAGCCGCCCCACAACGGATTTCACACGGCGGCGGCGCGGAGGAAGGCTTCGGCGATGGCGGGGTCGGGAGCGACGACGAAGGGTTGTTTTTTGGCGTGCCAGCGGGGGGATTGGCGGTGGAGGTCCCAGACGGTCATGCCGGCTTCTTCGGCGATGACCTGGGGCGGGATGAGGTCGAGATCTTCGCCGGCGCCGAAGTTGGCGTAGACCTGCTGGCCGCCGTAGATGGTCATCATGACGTTGGCTCCGGCGCCGCCGAGTCCGGTGGTGACGGAGATGATGCCGCTGTCGATGACGCGGAGGGCGCGGGCTTTTTCCTCGAGGGTCATCTTAGTGCTGAGGGGCACGCAACTGACGTAGGTTTTCGTGGGTGGCTGGGTGGTTTTGCGCAAGGGGCGGGGTTGGGAACGGTGGAAGGCAGAGGCGTCGTATTCGGTGCGTTGGGAGAAGGCTCCTTTGCCGCGGGCGGCGAAGCTGATGCGGCCCTGGCAGCGCGGGGTTTCGGCGAGGGGGAGGTAGATTTCGGGCTGGAAGACGACGCCGGCTTGCGGGATGCCGTTTTCGACGTAGTGGGCCTGAATGGAATAGAGGTGGCCGCCACAGGCGAAGTGGTTGGTGCCATCGAGGGGGTCGGCTCCGGCCCAGCGATCGCCGCGGGGGCCGCTGCTGCCGGATTCTTCGAGCGTGTAGCTGACCCCGGCGGGGAGGCGGGCAGCGAAGAGTGAGCGAATGGCGGTGTCGGAACGCTTGTCGGCCTCGGTCACCAGTTCCTTGGCGTCTTTGTAGGCCGCGCCGACGGCGCCGGATTGGCGGACGCCGAGGACTTCGAGTGCGCCCGCGAGGCAACCGTCGATCAGAATCTGAAGAATCTCGTCAGTCACCTTATTAGTATCTCGCGGCAACCAGGGTGCGCCGCGATCCGTCCGATAATGGAGGAAGCATGAAATACGCCACCTGTCTGCCCCTACTCGCCCTGTTTGCCTGCATCGGCGCGGCGCAAGAATCGCCTCGATGGGACAACAGCGGGAACGGCTTGCTGAAGGGCAAGTACCGGTTTCGGGAAGTGGCGTTGACACTCAAGAACGGGGCCGGCGATTTTGCGCGGACGGCGTCGATGAACGGGACGATGGAGTTCGACGGCGAGGGAAACTTCACTTACAACGCGCTGGTGATGGATTCGGATGTGGGGGCGCCGCAGCGGTTCACGAAATCCGGGACGTACCGGATTGCGGCGAGCGGGGTGGGGTTTATCACGAGCCCGATCTTTGACGATGGGCTGGTGTTCGGGTTGGTGTCGAATGGGATTTTCATCGGCAGCAGCACGGAAGACGGAATTAACGACATCATGATCGCGGCGCAGGAGAGCGAACAAGCGCCGACGGCGGCTGATTTTCGCGGGCGGTACCGGGCCGTGGAATTGAATCTGCGGGGCGCGGGGCTGGGGGATACGCGCGGTTCGTCGTTCGACCTAGTGGCGAATGGGGAGGGTGGCTTCAGCCCGGTGGCGGTGGCGGGCTACATCGGCGGGAACACGCGCCGGTTGTCGCAGACGGTGAACGGGGCGCGGTATTCGTTTGCCGGATCGGAAGGCACGATTGCGTATGGCGGCGCGCAGACGGACACGAATTTTCTCACCGGAGACCGGGTGTTTTACATGTCGGCGGACCGGAAGTTTGTATTCGGCGGGTCGGCAAATGGTTTCGATTTGTTTGTGGCGGCAGTGGCGTTGACGGCGGATGCGGAGCCGTCGCTTGCCAACGGGTTGTTCTATGAAGCGGGCATCGACGTGGCATTGGGCGATATTTCCGAAGGGTCCGCCGATTTGTACAGTTACAACGGGGCGACGCGTTATCGCGATGGGGACATCTGGAGCCATCAGCGGTTATTCAGGGGGTTGAGCCCATCGCCGTACGACTACACCTATTCCGATGTGTATGAATTGAGCGCGATCGGCGGGTATGAGGATTTCTTTGGATTTCGCAATTTATTCTGCGCGGATGGGAAAATCCGGGTGGGTTTCGGACAGGAAAGCTTATTGGGATTGCATGTGGCGGTGCGCGCGCCGGAGTTGAGCCGGGAGGGGACGTTCCTCAATCCGACGGGGATTGTGAATGAGGCGAGCCGCACGCCGTTTACGGTGGGGACGGCTCCGGGGTTGCTGCTGCGGCTGGAAGGGACGAATCTGGCGGCGGCGGAAGCCGAAGATGCGGCGTTCCCGACGACGCTGGGCGGAGTTCAGGTATTGTTCAATGGAAAAGAAGCGCCGATCCGGCGGGTGAGCGCGGAGTCGATTGTGGTGCAGACCCCGTACGATTTGGCGGGCGACGTGGCGGAGATTCAGGTGATGAATAATGGCGAGGCATCGAACAAGGTGACGGTGTACATTGCCACGAGCGCTCCGGGCATATTCACGGAACCGGCGGGCGGGGTAGGGTTTGCACGGGCGTTTCATGCCGACGGGTCAGCGATTACGAGGGAGAACCCGGCGCGGATCGGCGAGACGATTACGGTGCATGTGGCGGGGCTGGCGGAGACGGATCCGCCGCAGGCTGCGGGTCAACCGGGGCCGGAGCCGCCGAGCAAGGTGGCGCAGAACGTGAGGGCGTTTTTCGAGGGTGACGAAGCGCCGGTGAAGCGGGCCGTGCTGACACCGGGGCTGATTGGCGTGTATTCGGTGGATGTGGAGGTGATTCCGGATTTGAGCGGGAGCGCGTATCTGGAGATCTCGACGCCCGATGCCTACACGTCGATGGTGCAGATCCCGATTGCGCGGAACACGGCGGAGAGCGGGCTGGAAATGCAGTTTCGCGGCGGGGAGCAGGTGGAGCGCCGGATGCCGCAACGCAGGGGACGCGGCGTGCGGCGGCCGGAACGCGACTTGACCCGGCCGGTGCCTTCCATCCGAAACTGGAAGGAAAGGAACCAACACAACTAACGTGGCAGCAAGCATCGCTCTGGTGGGCAGTGAATCGTTACTCGGCAAAGAGATCCGGGAGGTGGTGCGGGAACGCTCACTTCCGTACCGGCTGGTGTATATCGGCGCGGAGCAGGAGGATGCAGTAAAGCTGAGCGAAGAAGGGGACGAGCCGGTGGTGATTACGGCGCTGGACGAGACGAACCTGGCTTCGGCGGACGCGGTGCTGCTGGCGGGCACTTCGGCGAGCAGCCACAAGGCTTGGGATCTGCTGGCGGGGCACCGGGAGACGCCGGTGATCGACGTGTCGCGGACGCTCGAAGATATCGCTTCGGCGCGGCTGGCTGCGCCGCTGGTGGATACGGCCGAGCCGCACCGAGAGAATCCGTCGATTGTGGCGCATCCGGCGGCGATTGCGATTGCGATGTGCCTGGGGCGGCTGGCGGATTTCAAGGTACGGCGATCGGTAGTGGAGGTGTTTGAGCCGGCGAGCGAACGCGGGCAGGCGGGGATTGATGAATTGCATCAGCAGACGCTGAAACTGTTCCAGTTCAAGGGTCTGCCAAAGGATATTTACGACGAACAACTGGCGTTCAATATGCTGGCGCGGCTGGGGGCGGAAGCCGATCCGGCGCTGGAGCAGATTGAACAGACCATTGAGCGCCACCTGGCATCGCTGATGGCGGCGGGCAAAGTGCCGATGCCTTCGCTGCGGCTGATTCAGGCTCCGGTCTTTCACGGCTACAGCTTTTCGCTATGGGTGGAATTGGAGAGCGCGCCGACGAAGGAGAACCTGGCGATGGCGCTGCTGGCCGAGGATACGGTGCCGCATAACGCGGGCGTGGCCGGGGAGAACGGGATCGCGGTGGGCGATATCCGGGAGGACCGCAATGTGCCGCGGGCGTTCTGGATGTGGATGGTGGCGGATAATCTGCGATTGCCGGCGGAGAACGCGCTGCAACTGTTGGAGACGGTATGCCCGGCGTG
>CALFYN010000453.1 GCA_937952345.1 uncultured Acidobacteriota bacterium | reverse complement strand
TGCATGAAAAACAGCGGCTGTTTCCGCCCCACCGGCTTGCCCGCAAACGCCGGCACCAGGCTCACGCCCTCCGGCGGAATCGCCGCCACACCGCGAATCCGCGTGGGGATCTTCGCCCCCGCCGCATCCGCCACGGTCGGCAGAATATCCACCAAATGCCCCGGCTGCCGCTCCCACTTCCCTTCCCGATCCTTCGCAATCCCCGCCGGCCAATGCGCAATCAGCGGCGTCGCAATCCCGCCCTCGTGCGTGAAGTGCTTGTATCGGCGAAACGGCGTATTTGCCAGCGTGGCCCAATTCATCCCCAGAAACACCGTCGAAGCCGGCCCACCCGCTCTGCTTCCTTCCAGCCTCCCGCGCGGCCCGCTCTCCGCATTGCCGCCATTATCGGACATAAATAGGATCAGCGTATCGTCCAGCACCCCACGCTGCCGCAAACCGTCGGCCAGCGCCCCAATCGCCCGGTCCAGCGCAAACATCGTCGCCGCGTAGATCGCCATGATCTCCTCGAACCGCGCCCGCTCCGCCGCATCCACCTTCGCCCACGCCGGCGTATCCGGCGGACGCTCCGTCATCTTCCAGCCCTTGTCGATCAGCCCCATCCGCACCTGCCGCTCGTATCGCGCCGTCCGCAGATTGTCCCACCCCTCCTGGAACTTCCCGCGGAACCGTGCAATGTCCGCCTCCGGAGCCATTAACGGAAAATGCGGCGCATTATGCGCTAAATACAGGAAGAAAGGTTTCTTCTCCTTCCGCGCCTCATCGATAAACTGCAATCCGTACTTCGTCCACAGGTCGGTGCTGTACCACGACCCGCCCACCTCCGGCGAGTTCAGCGGCAACTCCCGCCCGTTCAGGTACAGCTTCACGTTCTCCTTCCCCGCCTGATCGGAGTAATACACACCGCCCGCGGCCATATTCAAACTGCGGTCAAAACCGCGCTCCCACGGCGGAGTCCCATGCTGCTGGCCCATGTGCCATTTCCCCACCATCGCCGTGAAATACCCCGCCGGGCGCAACGCCTCGGCAATCGTCACGCTTTCATCCACCAATCGCCCGCGATACCCGCGCGACCCTGGCCGCACATCATTGTCCAAATGCCCCATCCCCGCCTGGTGCGGATATAACCCCGTCAGCAGCGTCGCCCGGCTCGGACTGCACCGCGCCGTATTGTAAAACTGCGTGAATCGCACCCCCCGCGCCGCCAGCCGGTCGATATTCGGTGTCGGAATCTCTCCCCCATAGCACCCGATATCGGAAAAACCCATATCGTCGACGAGGATCACCACCACATTCGGCCGCTTGCGCGCACTCTGCGCCATCGCGCTCAGACCGCATCCAAGAACGGGAAAAAAGGCTCTGCGTTTCACAAAGCCACTATAACGCGCCCCTCGCTCAGCGCGCCGCTTCCGCCCAGCGCGGCGGTGTCTTCCACCCACTGCGAGCCACACCCGAATGCCGCTCCGCATCGGGCGGCGCCGTCTGCTTCCACTTCTCAATCCGCGCGGCCAGGTCCTTCACCACCTCCGGATGCGCCGCCGCCACATCGCTCTTCTCGTTCGGGTCTTCTTCAATCCGAAACAGCATTTGTTGCCGCTTGCCCGCCGAGTCCACAATCACCAGCTTCCACGGCCCGCTCCGCACCGCATAGTACACGTCCCGCCCCGGCTCCACCGAAAAGAACAGATCCTCCCGCCCGAACGCCGCCTTCTGCCCGCTCCACACCGGCCACAAGTTCTTCCCGTCAAACGGCAGCGTATTCCCCGCAGTCACCCCCGCGGCCGCGGCCAGCGTCGGGAACAAATCAATCGCGCACGACACCTGTTGCACCACCGCTCCGGCTTTCACTTTCGCGGGATACCGAATCACCGCCGGCACCCGCAATCCACCTTCGTACGTGGTCCCCTTCGCCCCCCGCAGCGGCGTATTCGTGGCCCCTAGATTCACCGGCCCGCCATTGTCGCTGAAGAAAAACACAATCGTGTCTTTCGCCATCCCCTCCTTGTCCAGCGCATCCAGAATCTT
>CALFYN010000452.1 GCA_937952345.1 uncultured Acidobacteriota bacterium | reverse complement strand
CCACGACGGCACGAAAATCCCCACGCTCGCCACGCGGTCCGGATGCACATAGAAGAATCCGAAAATCTCCGGCTCGGGAAATCCGAACGTATGCAGCACCGTTCCCGGCTCCAGCGTGCAGCGCTCGGGCAGGTCGATCACCATCTTCATCCCCACCGCCCACTCGCGCTTTTCATGCCCTTCCGGCATCCCGAAGCGCTCATCCAATTGCCGTCCCACCGGGCCCACCGGCCCATCCGCCACCACCGTCAGCGCCGCCCGTATTTCCATGCCCGGCTGCAATTCATGATCCAGCAACTGCACGCCGACCACGCGCTCATCCTCAATCAACGGAGCAGCCACAGGCATACCCGGCCAGATCTGCGCCGCGCCCGACATCATCACCTGCTGCCCCACCCACTGATTGAATTGCCCGATCGACAGAATCACCCCGCCATGTTTTTCCAAGAACGCAGGCACATTCGGCAATTCAAACGCATCGTGCTCACACACGCCGCCCGCGCGCAGCAGATTGTCCGCGGTCCGCAACATCGCCGAACGCCGGCTCGCGCCCACCGGATCGAGCAGATACAGCACCTTCTCTTTGGCCACCGGAACAGCCATCGGAATCGACGCCACATCCAGTTCCGGAAACGACGCTCGGATCCCCCGCGCCTTCGTCACCACGCCCGACACCCCGAATCCGATATCATCGGCGCGCTCGTAGCACATCACCTGCGGCAGCGATCCATCTTCCAGCGGCAGCCCGCGCACCAGCGTGGTCAGAAAACCGCCCGCCGCCGGACCGAATCCGGCGCACACAATGTCTACATCCATCCGTGGGCGTTCCATGGTCTACATCGGATAATCAAGCGCCGCCGGAATCATCACCGCGATCAGCGATTCCGCCGCGCGGTCCTTCGCCAGTTGCGAACCCGTGATGCAGCCATCCATCTTCGACCGCAACGCCTGAAACTGCGCGTAGCCGGTGAAACTCACGCAAGGCCCCGCCTTCGATGGATGCGATCCGTCGTCCTCCACCACATCGGTGGCCATCGCCTCAATCCCCGGCATCACGCTTTCGAGCGTCACCAGTTCCTCGCGATGGAAGCAGGCGTTATCATCGCTCCACTGCGTGTGCCGGTTATAGCCGAACACCAGTTCCGCGCAGATCCTTCCTACTTCGCCCGCCGTGCGCGCGCTCTGAATCGAACATAGGTCCGTGTAAAACTCCATCAGCCCGGCGAAGCCTTCGGCCAGCGATTCGTTCTCGCGCCCTTTGCTCTCCAGTTCCATCACGTCCAAAATCAACTGTCGCGCCGATACGATCCAGCACAGCGCATCGGCCATCGGAAACGTCACGCCCTGCCGCGCGCTTTGATACAGCTTGTTCCCATCGGCGTCCTTGGCATGCTGCAAATGGCGTAGCGACCACAGCCACATCTGCATCGCCGTGGCCAGCGCGCACGCGCCCGTCGAGGGCCGCCGCGACGCGATCTCGCGCAAGTCTCCAATCCAGTTTTCAAACTGCGCCAGAAACACTTCATTGGTCATCGTGGCGGAAAGCTGCCGCCGCTGCACTGCTTCCGGCCCCTCGTAGGTTGCTTCCAATTGCGCATCGGTCCACTTCTGCACCAGGAACCCGGGGCAATCTTCCGTGATTCCGTAGCCGCCCATCAGGCTCACGGCCTCGCGCAGTTCATTCGCCCCGTGTCCCGTATTCCACAACTTCGTCGCCGGACACAGCACGTTCGCTACCGAGTCCAGCAGCAGATACTGAATGAGCGGATTGTCGCTCGTCTGGCGCGCTTTCACCACGCGCACAGCATCGGGCTCCAGCTTCCGCATCGCCCGCAAGGCCGACATTCCCTTCGCCGTTCCCTGTTCGCTCAGGATACGGTGTTTGTCTTTCTCAATCGGATCCAGTTCATCGTAAATCCGCGCCGCCGCGAAGCCCAGGCAAGCAGCCGCCTCGCCCGTGGCCCACACCTCCAGCATCCGGTGCAGCACGTCTTCCTTCTGCTGCAACCCCATCTCATACCGCGGAGTCCCCGGCGTCGTGCTCTCCCCGCCGCGGAACCGGTCGCGATGATAACGCAGCAGCGGCTCAATCGCCGACAGCAGCTTCGCCGCCGTCATCAGCCCCACCCCGACACGCGTCCGCCGGAACACCGCCTCAATGATCTCCGAGTGATCGTAATGCGGAACAATCACTCCGTCCCGCACCGCATAGCCGCCGATAATCCGGCTCGCCGGAATGCGCAGTTGAAATGCCGGATCGCTGGTGGAGGAAAGCTGATGCACCATCTTCTTCGTCGGCCCGCCACGGTCAAACGTACCCGGATCGGTTTCCTCCAGAATCACCATGCAACTGCCCTTGATCCGTGCATCGCCCGAATCGACGGCCGCGGTCACGAAGTTGGCGAAACCCATGTTCGTGATGAACCGCCCGCGCTTGTCCACTTCGAGCACCGGCTCCTCGCCTTCTTTCCACTCGGCAATCCGCACCTTTCCAGACAACAACCCCGTCTCCACACCGACATAGGGCAGCGGTTCGGTCAAACAAAATGCCCCGCGCTGCGGCTCGGGGTTCAGCGTCGGCGAGCAGCGTTTCATATACTCTTCCCGTTGCGCCTCGGTTCCGCGTTCGTGAATCGGCGCCAACGCCAGACACCCCGCCAGGCTCGCCGTCGCCGCTCCGCCATCCACCCACGCCAGTTCAAAGGCCGTCAGCGACATCGCCATATTCTTCGGCCCTTCAATATACCCGCCATAGGCCGTATCGAGGAACGCCGCCGTGATCCCGGACGCGTCGTATTCCTTCAATAGCGATGCCTTCTCCGGAGTCCACTCATGGGTATTGCGAGCCCCCGCCGCCACCAAACGCGCCACTGGCCCTCGCGCCACCGCGCGAGCCGACGCCACCAGCATCTGCAAATCGTAACGGTCGCCGTAGCGCCATAGAATCTGCCGGACATCGTCCCCTGGCAGCGTCTTCAAAGTCGCCGTCTTCGTCCTTGCGGTGGTGGGCATGTCTGAGACTCCTTAAAGAGCCTCATCCAAGCAATCCGGATACCAAATCCTGAGACAGGTAAAATCCTAACGCCTACAGTGCTTTACACCAGCACTCGACGCTCTCCTGCGTCATATCACCCGCTCCTACACAAAATCGATCTGGAAAATCCACCCCGCCGTCGGACTGTCGTAGTTCTCCCACCCCGGATGAATCCCCGCGTCGCACCCGATCAGCTTTCCATCGTGCATCGCCAACCCATGCGGATCGCACGAGCCCGGCACAAAATCCACCACTTCCACCACGCGCCCCGTCGCCAGATCATACCGCGCCAGCGCCGGACGGTAGTCCGCCCACCGCTTGCAGTCGTTCCCCACCACCTGCCACATCGAGCCATTGTCGATCGTAATATCGTGATACCGCACCCGGTCGGGAGCCTGATAGAACGGGATCATATACTCCGGCTGAAACGTCTTCGGATCCACGCGCAAATTCCCCCGCAGCCGCAGCGACGAGATCCACAGCTTCCCGTCATGCCACGTCCCGCCGTGCGACCCGCCGCCGTCACTGCCCGGAGGCCCCAGCGGAATCTGCCGGTGGCTGACCAGCTTCGAATTCATATCCACCTGAAACACGCCCTGCGGTGGAGCATTCGCGATCATCCACACAAACCCGCCACCCACCGCCATGCCGCTCGTATTCCGTGACGGCGTCTCCACTGTCCGCAGCACTTTGCCCTTCCAATCCACGCACCACGCGTTCTCCACCAGCGTCTTCGGCTCCGTCAATTTATAGGACTTGGCCTGCGCACCCGAGAGCTTCTGCTCCCCGATCCACAGCCCTTCCGGAGTCACCGCCAGCGCATTCGGGAATCCCGAGGGCACCTTGAACAGCTTCGTCGTTTTCGCTTTCCGCGCCGCGCGCTTGGCGCCTTGAAACGCCGAAGCCCCACTCTGCGCCGCCAGGGCCAATCCTGCCTTCAAGAACTCCCGCTTCGTCATGGATACTCTCCTTCCTACCGTCGCGGATTATATAACATCCCGCTCGTCTGCTACCGTCCCTCTGCCTCCACCCGCCGGTACCAGGCCAGCGCCTTCCCAAACAACCCCAGCACCTCCGCCTTCCGCTCCGCATTCGCAAAGCGCCCGCTCTTCTCCACACGCGCGATCAACTTCTCCACCCAGTCCCGATAGAAGGCAAGATCCTCGCGAATGCGCACCGGCTTCCCACTTACTGTCACATACACCGCGCTCGTGTGCGCGTACGCCTGCGTATCATTCAGCACCAGCCTGTGCCGCGGACCCAACGCGCGCAACGCAATCCACGAACTCTCCTTCACCGGCAGCGTGAAACTCGCCGAAGCGCCCTGTACCGTGCGCGCGGCCTTTCCATTCACAATCACCTCCACACGATCCAGCGGCACTTCGCTCGCCACTTCCGCCTTCACCTGCACCTCCACCGGCCCATCGGCGCGGATCTCTTCCCCCGGACCCTTCCCATTCACCGTCAACGTCACCACGGGCCCGTTCGAAGCAAACGTCCGCCCGCGCCGGAATCCATCCAGCCACGCCGCGTAATCGAAGCGATCGCCAATCTGCACATACACGCGATTGGCGCCCGCCAGGTAATGATCCACCACATTGGTGAACGCATCCGTCCCCGCCGAAATCCCCACACGAAAGCCGCAATTCAGCAGCCGGTACCACATCTCCGTCGTCGCCGTTTCGTCGTTGTTGCTCAACACATCCATCGCCGTCTGCTGCCCCAGCGCCAGATCCACCGGCAGTTCGCGAATGCTCGCCCCTTCAAACACCGGCTTCATCCCCGGATGTGCATAACTCACCGCTCCGCCCTGATCGAACACCTGCTGCGCCAGCGTGTAATTCGATGGGTAATCGTCCCAATACGGCGTATTCCGGAACCCGTTGTAGAACGGCTCCACCAGCTTCTTCAATCCCAGAAAACACATGTGCCCGTACGCACTCGACCGGTTCTCCTCATTCCAGTAAATGAAGCTTTCCGGCGAAGACAGCCGGTGCGGACGCCCCTCGAAATACTGCCGGTCATGAATAAACGCACCCGAGGAATTCGCCACCATCATGTTCGCGTAGTTCAATCCCTCGCCTTCCACCTGCAACCGTACATCGCGCGGCTCAATCACCTGATGATGTGGCGACGTGTAGTTCGCATGGATATGCACATCGCCCGACCACCAGCCTTTCGATGCCGGATGCGTCCATCGCTGCAGCGAGAGCACCGCCTCGGCGGGCGCGCCCGGCGTCAATGTCACGCGCTTCGACTCCAGCCTGTACTCCGGCCCTTTCATCGCCTCAATCGTCGTTTCTCCCGCGGGCATCTGCAGCTCAAACTCCCCATCGGCATGAAAGAAATACTCCGCACTCATCGCCGTGATGCGCGCCGACGATCCGCCCGGCGCATACGACAACCCATCCGATCCCGTCAGATACACGCGCGCCACCGTAGGCCGTCCCCGTTCATCCACCACGCGCACGCGCAACGGCGCCAGCGGCCGCACATCAAAGTCCACCGCAGCTTCAATCTGCTTGCTCGCCAGGTCCACCGTCAGCTTCCCCGATGACGCGCCCAACGTAGTCTCCACCGCGCGCAACACCACACTCGTCGCGTCTCCCGCGCCCAGCGTCACCTGCGCCGCGCTCTCCATCGATGCATTGGCAAATCGCAACCGCACCGCCCTCTCCTGTGCATCGCGATTGCGCACCACCACCGGAATCACAAACGTCCGTGATGACCCCGCCACAAACCGCGTCCGCGGAGCCGCCACCCATCGCAGTTCCCCGTTCGCAATCTCTACCCGAAACAAATCCGGAGTCTCCAACGCTCCCGCATCCTTCACCGCGAACGTGAACCGGTCCCGCAGCGGAGTGATCAGTGCCGCATTCGATCGCCGCCGCAGCAGAATGCGGGCGATATCCCCGAACCCAACTTCACCCTCGGCATCGAACTGCAGCAAGCCATTGTGGTTCACCCAGAACGAAAGATCCTCCTGCCCGGGGCGCGACAGCGACACCGCGGCCTGTCCCGCCGCCTCTTGCCGCGTCGCCACGCCGGCCACAAAAAGCAAACCCGCCGCGGAAAGCGCCAGAACGCCTCGCACCAAAGATGGATGATGTAGTGTCACGTCCCCACCAACCTACACGATTTCACGGCAAGGCAACAGGTTCGCTACAGTTGTGACAACGTGGATTAGGAGCGTTCCTTGATCACTCGCCGCCGATTCGCCGCCTGCGCCCTCACCGCCCCCATACTCAAAGCCGCGCCCACCCTTCCCAAGCCCACCAAAGCGCAGGCCGCATGGCAGGATTTCGAACTCGGCATCGTCTTCCATTACGACATGCCCGTCTTCGCCCCCGAAGGCTGGAAGCCCTATCAGCAAGCCTTTGATCCGAACCTCTACCAACCCCGCAAGCTCGACACCGATCAATGGATCGCCGCCGCCAAAGAGATGGGCTGCCGCTACGCCATCTTCACCGCCACCCACTTCAACGGCTTTCTGCAATGGCAGAGCGATCTCTATCCTTATGGCCTCAAGCAAACCTCCTGGCGCGGTGGCAAAGCCGACATCTTCGGCGACTTCGTCAAATCCTGCCGCAAAGCCGGCATCGCCCCCGGCGTCTACCTAAGCTGCCACCGCAACGCATTCCAAAAGGTCTGGGGCTATCGCGTCAATTGGGGCAAGGGTGGAGAAGGACAAGCCGCATTCGCCCGCCTCGGCGCACAGATGACCGAAGAACTCGTCTCACGCTACGGACCCCTCTGCGAGATCTGGTATGACGCCGGTATTCCTCACCCCGACAACGGCGGCCCCGACGTCGTCTCCATCGTCGAGCGTCACCAGAAGAACATCGTCTTTTATCACAGCCCGCAGAAACGCGAACATCGCTGGATCGGCAATGAATCCGGCTTCGCCGGCGATCCCTGCTGGTCCACCATGCCCGACCTCGCCACCGCCGAACGCGCCCACCAGCAAAGCGGCAAACAAAACCGCGATCTCCTCCTCCACGGCGATCCCAACGGCACGCTCTGGAGCCCCGGCATGGTCGATGTCCCCATCCGCAATCACGAATGGTTCTGGCGCCCCAACGACGACCACAAAGTCTACTCACCTGAAGCCATGGTGGAGATGTACTACAAATCCGTCGGCCTCAACAGCACGCTCATCTTCGGCGGCACACCGGACAAAGACGGACTCGTCCCCGATGCCGACTTCCGCGCCTACGCCGCCTTCGGCCGCGAAATCCGCCGCCGCTTCTCAAAGCCCATCGCCGAAACCAAGGGCCGCGGCAATTCCCTCACCCTCCGCCTCAACAAACCCGCCGGCATCGACCATGTCCACATCATGGAAGACATCCTCCAAGGCGAGCGCGTCCGCGCCTTCAAAGTAGAAGCACGCACCGGCGCATCGCAGTGGACCACCCTCGGCGAAGCCCAATCCATCGGCCACAAACGCATCTTCCGCTTCCCGCCCATCGAAGCCGCCGAAGTCCGTCTCACCATCTCCCAATCCATCGCTGAACCAATCGTCCGCAGCCTCGCCGTTTTCTCCATACTCAAATCATGAGCTCCACCCGGCGCACATTCCTCAAATCCACCGCTGCCGCCGTGCAGCCGCCTCCGGGTTCACCCGCGAAACTCGACGCCGCCGCCATCGCGCGCCGCCAAGCGATCGTCCGCCATCATCCCACTCCCGATTTCTTCGAAGGCATGCTGCTCGGCAACGGCGACATCGGACTCTGCGTAACCCTCCGCCCCGACGCTCTCGGCCTCCACATCGGCAAGAACGACTCCTGGGATATCCGCGTCAGCGAAGATCACATCGCCCGTCTCAAGCCCTTCCAGGAAGTCCTCGACCTGTGGAAACGCGCTGGCGACGAAGCCAAACGCCGCGGTCAACCGGAGATGACGCACCTCGAAACCAACATCGACTTCTTCCGCGAATACTCCGTCAGCGTCCAAACCTCCTACCGCAAGCCTTGGCCGCGTCCCTGGCCCTGCGGCATCGTCTGGGTCCACTGGGATTCGCGCATGGTCCGCGTCCTCGAACAAAACCTCGACATCGCCGATGGCATCCTTCGCGTCAAGCTCGAACACAACGACCTCCGCAGCAACGTGCGCACCTTCACCCTCACCTGCTTCGTCAGCCGCGAGGGCAATCACATCTCGCTCACCAGTGATTCCCCCGCGCCCATTCTCTCCGTCGCCTATCTCCCCAATCGCGACGCGCAGGCGCAACTCCCCGATCCCGAACTCTCCGCCGAAGCCAACCACTTCGCCTGCTACCAGCACTTCCCCGCAACTGCGCCCACCGAATCGCAGCCCCATCCCCCGCGCACGGACAAAGACAGCGGCTTCGCGCTCGACGCGATCCTTGCCGGACAATGGTCCGCACAGATCACCCCCCGCCGCACCGTACTGCTGGCCGCGAAAGCCACCCAACCCCTCCGCCTCGACCTCACTCTATTCACCAACCGCGATCACAAAGCCCCCGCCGCGAAGGCCCGCTCCGAAACCTCGCGCCTCGCCGCGCAACCCATCGAACCCGCCCGCCGCGAATCCGCCGCCCACTGGCGCAAATTCTGGGAAAAATCGGCCGTCCAATTCGCCGACAAAGAGCTCGAATCCATCTGGTACCGCAATCAATATTTCCTCGCCTGCTGCCTCAAACCCGGAGTCGTTGCCCCCGGCCTGTTCGGCAACTGGACCAGCGGCAACATCGGCACCGCATGGCACGGCGATTACCACATGAACTACAACACCCAGCAGGTCTGGTGGGGCGTCTTCTCCAGCAATCACGCCGAACAGCACGAACCCTACACCCGCCTCGTCGAAAACCTCATGCCCATGGCCGAATGGAACGCCCGCGTCCAGTTCAACCTGCCCGGCGCATACTTCCCCCACACTGCCTACCCCGTCCCCAGCAACGTCAATCCTTATCCCGCCCCGCCCTGGGGCTATGAAATCTGCGAAACGCCCTGGACCGTGCAAAGCCTCTGGTGGGAATATCTCTACACGCTCGATGAAGCCTACCTCCGCCGCGTCTATCCCATCCTCCGCGCCGCTACTGATTTCTTAATCGCGTTCCTCACCAAAGAAGGCGACGGCAAACATCACATCGTCCCTACCGTCTCTCCCGAAAACTGGGGCGCAACCGTCGACTACCGCCTCAACAAGGATTGCATCATCGATCTCGCCCTCACCGAATTCCTCCTCGATGCCATGCTCGAAGCCTCGCGTATCCTCAACACAGACGCCGAACTCCGCGCACGCTGGCAGCAGGTGCGCGCCAACCTCGCGCCCTACCCCACCGTCGAAGGCCCGTTCGGCAAAGTCTGGCTCGATGTTCTCAACGCGCCCGCCGAATATGTTTACAACGTCCCCGTCACCCTCGCGCCAGTATTCCCCGCCGAACAGGTCGGCCTCGGCAAACGCCCCGAACAACTCGAAATCGCCCGCCGCACCGCGAAAACCGTTCGCCTCGAAGGCGGCAACGACCTCGTCTGGCAACCGCTCGCCCGCGCCCGCCTCGCCATGCTCGACCTCGAATGGTTCAAACGCGAAGTCTCCTACTGCCGTACGAACCTCGGCAACGCCAACGATCGCGTGCGCCAGATCGGCGGCCGTTACCGCGACGAAACCAATTTCGATTTCATGATGCGCATGGGCGTCTGGACCGAAAACCTCTCCCTCCCCGCCGTCCTCAACGAATGCCTCCTGCAAAGCTACGACGGCGTCATCCGCCTCTTCCCCAACACCACGAACCTCGGTCCCGCATCCTTCCGCGATCTCCGCGCCGCCGGAGCCTTCCTCGTCTCCGCCACCTGGAACGGCCGCACAGCCTCCGGTGTCACCATCCGCAGCGAAAAAGGCGCAACCGCCCGTCTCACCAACCCCTGGCCC
>CALFYN010000451.1 GCA_937952345.1 uncultured Acidobacteriota bacterium | reverse complement strand
CGATTGAATCCACGCCCAGTCGATCGCCGGCAGTGGGCCAATCTCCCCCGGCCACAACACCAACACCGTACAATACACCACCCCGGCCAAGATCCCCACCGACCGCAAATACCCTTTCCAGCCTAACCCCTGCCGCCACGCCACAAACACCAGAAAAATCGGCGCCAGAAAAGCCAGCACCAACATCGACAGCTTGGTCAGCACCGCAAATGCCACCGCCCCCGAAAATCGCACCACTCCCCGCCAACCTGGCTTCCGCGCGCACACCCATCCGTTGTAGCTCACCAGCAGTAACCCCAGACTCGCCGCCAGGTCGTTCTTGAACAGGCATCCGTGCGCCAGCACCGTCGGACTAAAACAGAACAGAAACATCGATACCAGCGCCACCGCGGGACCGTACATCTGCCGACCCCACCACCACAACATCGCCGCGCACGACAGTGGAAAAAGAAGCATCGGCAACCGGCTGAAAAAGAACGTCCGCTGGATCGTCTTCGGATCCATTCGCAACATCAGCCCGATGCCCACTTCCCATTCGTGATTGTTCTTCCAGGACGAGTCATCCCGGGGAGGAATCGGCAAACCCGTCAGATGCGATACCCACCCCCCCACAATCTTGATCGCCGGAGGCATGTCCTGCGGAGCCAACCGGTCCTTCCCCGCCCAATAAAAATGAGCCGAAACCAGATGGCTCGGCTCATCTACAGTGACTCCGGTTTTCCATGCCAGTGATACCAGCAGCCCGGCGAAACCCGCCAGGAGTAGAATCACTCCCGCCAGTTCCGCCCGGCCCGGTTTGCCATTCGTCAGTTCTTGCATGCCAAGTTGAAGATGATACTCCAACCGGGCATCGAGTGGATAAGTCTGTCTTTAAAACCGGTACTTCAGGGAGTACTGGAAGATCCTCGGTCCGCCGCCCCGGCCCACTCCGCCAACCCGGCTCAACAACCCGCCGGTCAGCGAATCGAATTGCGTCATCGGCGCCGTAATTACGAAGTTCGGCCGGTTCGGTACATTAAAGGACTCCACCCGCAATTGCAGATTGTGTCCTTCCCCCACCCGGAAATTCTTCGCCAGCGCCAAGTCCGTGGAGAATAGCCCCGGTCCGTCGAGAATATTCCGCCCCGAATTGCCGAAAGCGAACGGCTGGAACCCGAACTTGCTCTCCGCGCACCCCGCCGGAGGATTCGTATTCCCCTCCAGATAGCAGGGCACGCTTTCGAACGCGCCCAGGTCATACCAGGGATACTCCACCCCTTTGCGTCCCAGCGCCGGATTTGCCTCCACCGCGCCATTGCTGATGCGGTTCGGCCGCGCCGAACCACCCAGGTTCAGATTCGGCGTCACCGTCTCCACCGTGAAAGGAGCCCCCGAATAGGCCGTTGCTGTCCCCGATATTTGCCATCCGCCGAGCACAGCCTCGGTAATTCCAGTCCACGAATTTCCCCAGTGCCGGTTGCGCCCGAATGGCAAATTCGTGCTTCCCACCATCGTGAACACATGCCGCCGGTCCCAATCCGAACGTCCGCGGTCCAGCCGCAGGTTGCGCGAGTTCAGCGCTCCCGCGAATCCGCCCGCCGACTGCCCGTTCACCTGCGACGCATCGTCAATCGTCTTCGACAGCGAGTAGTTGACCCGCCAGAACAGGCCGCCGCGGCTTCTCTTCCGCCAGCTCATGTTGAACGCGTTGTATGTCGAATTGGACCCCGTGCGGAAGATATTGATGGCATTCCATTCCGGAATCGGCCGTGCGAATCCTTCTCCGGAAACATACGATGCCAGGTCGCGCAACGGCTGGTTGTAATCATAGAGCCGCTGCAGGTGCGTGCCTTTCGAACCCCGGTAATCCATCTCGATCGCCGTCCCTCCAAACAGCTCGCGCTCCACCGTCAGGTTCCACGACTGCAGATACGATTGCTTCGGATCCATCGTGAACCCGTTCGCCGTCGTCGTGCCGGTCAGTGTTTCCCGCGAAGTCGGAAATGGCGTCTGCAGCGACACCAGGTTTGGCGTCCCATTCACTCCGATGAAGTTCTGGTTGATCGCGAAGGGGAATTGGTTGGAGAGGTTATTCCGCAAGTTATTCAGAATGTCCCCGGAAAGGAAAATCCCGTATCCCCCGCGCAGCACGTTCTTGTCGCTCACCCGGTAGGCGAATCCAACCCGTGGCGAAAAATTCATCCAGTCCGTCGAAACCACAGACCGGCCTCGCCCGACCGACGCCGCCGTCACCACCACGTTCCGCAATCCCGTTCTATCCAACAACTCCTGATAGTTGGACGGCGCGTTGGCGTCGCTCGAGATCACCAGCTTCTCGATGCTCGGATCGTAACTCCCCATCCGGTCGTATTTATCGTGCGGCGCCTGGTTCACTTCCCAGCGCAAGCCGAGGTTCAGCGTCAACTTTCGCGTTGCCTTCCAGTCATCATTGATGAACGCCCCGCGGGCGTGCTGTCTCCAGTAGTTGCGATTGAATCCCGCCTGCCGCGTGACGTTGTTCAACCAGCCTAGTTGCATGTCCGCGATGGAGTGACCCGTGCGGTTGCCCACAAACCGGAATGTCCCCCGTTGATTGTTGAAGTACGGCTGGTTGAGCTGCACGAAATTATCGTTGTAACCGAACTTGATGTTGTGCCGGTTCTTCACCCAACTGAACTTGATTCCACCCTGCCAGTCAGTGACAAAGAACTCCACCGGCATATTCGCTCCCGACCCAAGCTGCGGATAATTGCTTCCGCTGAAGATCTGCGGCCAGTCGAGCAGATTGGGATTGTTCGCCGCCTCTCCATCGGGAATCAGGTTGGGCAGGCCCAGTTCCGAAGCGATGTTGGTTCCCGCAAAACGCCCATGCTGCCGGGCCGCGTTGCGGCTGAATCCGAATCGCAACTCCATCAGAAACGTCGAGGAGAACATGTGCGTGTAATCCACCCCGCCCAATGAGCGGTCGTCCCGGATCAGGATTCCGTAGGTTCCCAGATCGCTTCCCGTAAATGGATTCTGCGTATCGTTCCTTCGCATTTGGTACCGCACCGCCAGATTGTCCTGGCCGATCTTATGGTCGATCTTGAACAGCGGGCTGTCCCACCGGTCGATATCCGCCGTCTGTGCGAAATAGTTGAATCCGGTGGCGCCGGCATCCCGGTTGGGCAACGGAAAATAACTCAGCAACTTCATCCCAATCGGATCGAATCGCGACGCCGGGACAATATTCCCCGGAAAACATGCCGCCCGGTTCCGCGCATTGCATGCCCCCGAACGCAGCCGGTCGAACAGATACAGTTGCCCGCCATTGATGTTCACCGATTGCGAATAGTCTCCCGCCCGTTCGAGCGGCGTCGGTACGCGCGAAAGCCGCGTTGCTTCCTGCTTCGCCCGCAACCCTTCGAAACTCACCAGAAAGAACGTCCGGTTGCGGATGATGGGACCGGTCATCGTGCCGGCAAACTGGTGCTGCCGCAGAATGGTCTTGTCCCGCTCGAAAAATCCACGCGCGTCCAGAAGATCGTTCCGCACAAAATAATTCACATTGCCGTGAAACTTGTTCGTGCCCGAACGCAAGACCATGTTCAGAATGCCGCCCGCCATGCGCCCGTACTCGGCGGAATAGCCGGAAACCTCCATCTTGAATTCCTGTAGCGCATCAATGTTCGGCCGCGTTTGCGCCGCCGCTCCACGCGCGTTGCGGTTGTCAAATCCGTCCACATAAAAGTTCGTGTTCGAGGCGCGCGCGCCGTTAATGTTCAATCCCGAACCTTGGCCCCCCTCTGCCTTCGGAACCACGCCCGGTGTGAAGAACGCCAGGTCGGTGAAGTCCCTCCCCGCCAAAGGCAGTTCCTGGATTTCCTCCTGCACGATCACGTCCCCCTTGATCGTTCCATTTTCCGTGTTGATCGCCACGATCGATGCATCCACGCTCACCGACTCCGACACCATGCCCAATTCCAGCGCTACATCCGACCGCAGGATTTGCCCCACTTGCAGCACAATCCCTCTCTTCACGTACCTGCGGAACCCGTCACTGTCCACCAGCAGTTCATAATCGCCCGGCGGCAGATTCACGATCGTGAATACTCCATCTGCCCCCGTCTGCATCTTTCGTTCCCAATTCGTTCCTGTGTTGCGGATGGTCACCCCGGCGCCTGGAATGGCAGCGCTGGTGCTGTCGGTAACGCTCCCTGTTACTGTTGCGGTGTTCGATTGTGCGCTGGCGCCCCAACACGCCAGCAGCACACTCAGGAGACACAATGAGACAGTACGTCCCGTTACGAGGCTTGGCTTCATACTTTCCCCTTGATGGAAATGATTTCCCCTATTGCGAGCGGCAATCGCGCTCCGCATTTACCCAAATGCTTTTAGGAGGATGGTTGGTTGTGTATCCAGACTACCAGCCGGGACTATCCGGACCCATACCCTGGACGCTGTATTTTCCTCCAACGTCCTCTCTATTTCCCCCTCGAAATCCCACCATCCGCGCAATGTACCCCGCAGCATATGCCATTCCTATTTCGGAGTCAAGCATCCGAAATTGGACGCCTCTGCCACCCCACATCCAAATGCCCTTCCACTTCCGTATGCAACAGTGATACGATTTTTACTTCCGTGCTACGCATCGCCACATTGTTGCTACTCGCTCCGTTCGCCTCCCCCCAGGAACTCCCCAAAATCCATACCTCCATCGTCATCACCGCATCCCCCATCGAACCCTCCATCGACCGCCGCAACGCCGAAGTCTTCGAACAAACCCTCTTCTCCCGTGACGACCAGGTCTTCCATCAACTCAACGCCGGCATCAACGCCGGCCAGCACGAGGGCGGCGGCAAATCCATCGAAGTGCGCCGCTTTGGCTTCAATCTCGATCACGGCGGAGTCAGCGGCGGACTGAAAGTCCTCATCGACAACATCCAGCAGAACCAGTCCACCCAGGGCCACGGCCAGGGATACCTCGGCTCCCTCAAGAGCCTGTCGCCCGAACTCATCCAGGAAGCTCAAATCATCAACGGCCCCTTCAGCGCCGAATACGGCGATTTCAGCGGACTCGGCGTCGTTCACATCCGCCTCCGCGAATCCTTCCCCGATGAGTTCACCGCCAAGGTCCAGGGCGGCTCCTTCGGCACAAAGCGCGGGCTCCTTTCCTACAGCCCTTCCCTCCGCAACCTCGATTCCTTCCTCGCCTACGAGGGCTCTTACACCGACGGCCCCTTCCGCAAACCCCTCGACTACCGCCGCGACAACCTCACCGGCAATCTCACGCGCCACCTCGACAACGGCCGCAGCTACTCCATCAAACTCAACGGCGGCCGCAACCATTACAATTCCTCCGGCCAGATTCCGCTGCCCCTCGTCGATTCCGGCAGGCTCGATCGCTTCGGATTCCTTGACCCCGGCGAAGGAGGCCGCATCCGCTCCGGCACCATCGCCGCCTACTTCAGCCGGCAGAACACCAACGGCGCCGTCTGGAAGCTCGACGGTTTCCTCGGCCGTTCCCTCTTCGATCTCTATTCCAACTTCACCTACTTCCTCAACGACGAAGAAAACGGCGACGCCATTCAGCAGCACGACAGCCGCCTCCAGCAAGGCGCAAACGCACAGTACCTGCGCCCCACCACGGTGTTCGGAGGCATGAGCCTGTTCACCGCCGGCGCCAACTTCCACGCCTCGCAGATCAACGTCGGCCTGTATCCCCGCATTGGCCGCACGCCCCTCGGAGTCACCACCAAGGCCAACGCCCACGTCACCAACGGCGCAGGCTATCTCCAGGAAGCCCTGAACCTGCTCGGCAACAAACTCCAACTCACAGGCGGCCTCCGCTACGACGTTTTCCGTTTCAATGTCCAGGACCGGGTCGACCCCACCGCCAGCGATTCGCAAACCTCCGCCCGCTTCCAGCCCAAAGCGAGCCTCGCCTTCACCCCATCGCACCAACTCCCCGTCACGCTCCATGCCAACTACGGCCGCGGCATCTCCTCCATCGATGCCCGCAGTATTCTCACCGATCGCGACGGCCCGCGCATCGCCACCACCGATTTCTACGAACTCGGCACATCGCACCGCTGGAACCGCTTCGGCCTTGCCCTCGACGCCTTCTGGATTGACCGCTCCAACGAGCTCGTCTACATCGCCGATGATGGCTCACTCGAATTCCTCGGCCCCAGCCGCGCCTACGGCTACGAAGCCAAATCCTCCATCGAAATCACCCGCAAGCTCTCGCTCAGCGCCGGCCTCACCAAAGTTACCAACGCCTTCTACCGCGACACCGCACCGCGCGTCTACGTCGATCGCTCCCCTCATTTCATAGCCAACGCCGTCATCACTCTTTCC
>CALFYN010000450.1 GCA_937952345.1 uncultured Acidobacteriota bacterium | reverse complement strand
GGGTTCTTCAACTCGCCAAGAACTACTTCCCGCTTCAGTTCCAGCGCCACGACAAAGAAGAAGATCGTTAGCAGCCCGTCATTGATCCAATGCTTCAGCGAGCGGGTGATTTCCATGCCGCCCCATTGGAACCCTGCTTTTGTTTCCCAGAACGCCAGGTAGGGCTCCGCCCAAGGAGAATTGGAAACCGCCAGGGCGATCACGGTGCAGAAGAGCAGGAAGGCGCCGGCAGTGGCTTCCACACGCACGAATTGGGCAAAGGTTCTGGTGAACCGGTCTACGGGTTCATTGGGCAGCCGCCCAAGACTATCCTTCATGTCCGAATACCGTTTGTTGTCCTTAGCGCGGTGCACGCAAGGCAGCAGCCGATGTCTCGGGACGGCTTTCCTTGCGCGCCGCTTTGATTTGTTCCGGTGTGCGCACGTCGGGTTCGGTGAGCTTGCCCCGTTCCTTTGCGCGCAACACTTTGCGCTTGTGCCGTTTCAACAGTCGTTGGCTCATATTCATGACTTAGACCTCCTCGACAAAACTGCAGACCATGGCCTCGGTGGTCAGCATGAGGGAGGCAATGGAGGCCGCATTTTGCAGGGCCGTGCGGGTAACCTTGGTGGGGTCGATCACTCCGGCCTTCACCAGATCCTCATACTGTTCCGTGGCGGCGTTGAAGCCGTAGTTCGGATCCGTGTGGCTCTTGATTTTCGCGGCGACGACGGCCCCCTCGGTTCCACAGTTTCTGACGATCAGGCGCACCGGTTCCTCGCAGGCGCGGCGCACAATGGAGACGCCGAACTGTTCGTCCCCTTCGAGATGCAGGGTTTGCAGCGCGATCGAAGCGCGCAGTAGGGCAACGCCGCCGCCAGGCACAATGCCTTCCTCCACGGCGGCGCGCGTGGCATGCAGCGCATCCTCGACACGGGCCTTCTTCTCTTTCATCTCCGTCTCCGTCGCCGCGCCGACCTTGATGATCGCCACACCCCCGGCTAACTTTGCCAGCCGCTCCTGCAGTTTCTCGCGATCATAGTCTGAGGTGGTTTCCTCGATCTGGCTGCGAAGTTGCTTGATGCGGCCTTCAATGTCCGGTGGCGATCCGGCGCCGTCAATGATAGTGGTAATCTCCTTGCCCACCATAACGCGCTTGGCGCTCCCGAGATCCTCCAAATGGATGCTCTCCAGCCTCAATCCGGTTTCTTCGAAGATCGGTTTGCCTCCGGTGAGAATCGCAATGTCTTCCAGCATTGCTTTACGGCGATCGCCGAATCCGGGGGCTTTCACCGCGCAAGTGTTCAGCGAACCACGCAGCTTGTTGACAACCAATGTGGCCAGTGCCTCGCCTTCCACGTCCTCGGAAACGATCAGCAGCGGCCTGCCGGCGCGGGCGATCTGCTCAAGAATTGGCAGCAGGTCCTTCATGCTTGTGATCTTCCTGTCGTGGATGAGGACGTAAGGATCTTCGAAGACACATTCCATGCGTTCCGGGTCTGTCACGAAATACGGCGAGAGGTAGCCGCGGTCGAACTGCATACCGTCGACGGTTTCGAGTTCCGTCGTCATTGTCTTCGACTCCTCAACGGTGATTACGCCATCTTTGCCCACCTTCTGCATCGCCTCGGCGATGATGTTTCCGATGGTGGCATCGCTGTTGGCGGAGATGCTGCCGACTTGCGCAATCATGTCGCCGGAGACAGGCTTGGATAGACGCTGAACCTCCGCAACCGCTGCTTCGACAGCCTTGTCGATTCCGCGCTTGAGCGCCATGGGATTCGCTCCCGCAGCCACTGCCTTTACGCCTTCGCGGAAAATGGCCTGGGCAAGAATTGTAGCCGTGGTGGTGCCGTCGCCGGCGATGTCAGAGGTCTTCGAAGCTACCTCGCGGACCATCTGTGCGCCGAGGTTCTCGAGGGGATCCTTGAGTTCGACCTCTTTGGCTACCGTAACGCCATCTTTTGTCACCAGCGGTCCACCGAACTTCTTTTCCAGAACGACATTACGTCCTCTGGGGCCGAGTGTGACCTTCACGGCCTCGGCCAGTTGATTCACGCCGCGAAGAATCGCCTGACGGGAATCATCGCTATACACAATTTGTTTTGCCATTGTAGAAGTTTCTTATGAATCCAATACGCTCACTTGGCCTTCTTGGCCGGTTTGGTAGCCGGGCTGAGCACGCCCAGGATGTCGTCCTCGCGCAGGATAAGGTAGTCCGTGCCATCGAGCGTCGCTTCACTACCGGTATATTTTCCAAAGAGGATACGGTCGCCGACGCACACGTCGACAGCTTGCCGTTTCCCATTCTCAAGCCTCTTGCCGTGGCCGATAGCTACCACTTCAGCTTCCCGGGGTTCTTCTTTGGCTGAGTCGGGGATGACAACGCCGTTGCGCAAGCTTTCCGACTCCTCGATACGCCTTACGACGATATGGTCGTGCAAGGGTCTGATATTCATGCTGTGAGTCTCCACTTTCAAGAATCTTCGCCGCCTGGCGCCGCGGGCTTATCCAGTGCGAGCCACGCGACAGGATGGCTTAGGCAACTTTCGTGTCGCCCATTCTTCCGTAGA
>CALFYN010000449.1 GCA_937952345.1 uncultured Acidobacteriota bacterium | reverse complement strand
GGCAATCGCCTCGTAGATATTGACCGAAGGATGCCGGTCCTCGCGAATCGCGCCGACGAACTCATGCGTCAGAAACGAATGCGAATTGCCATGCCCCGACTTCACCCGCATGGGCTCCGGCAACTTCTCGAAATGGGCCGACTCGGTGAACTTCAGCCGCTCCACCTTTCCTTCCGGGTACCCGTTCTCATCGATCACGGTCTGCCCTTCCTTGCTGATCTGGAACACGGTATTCGGCGATCCTTCGGGCCGCTGCATGATGTAACTCATGCGATTCCCATAGAACAGGCCGCGCTCGGTGCCGCCGGCCGCGATATGCCAGAACACGGCAATCCGCGCCGAGTGACCTCTCTCCGTCTTAAACAAGCCAACGGTATTCCAAAATGGGTTTTTGTAGGCGTTGGTCTTCAGTATCTCGTGTCCGTCGCCCCAGCCATACGCCGTCACTTCCGTCAATCGCTCACCAGTCACCGGCACCACGATTCCGGTGGAATGCGTTGGATAATGCATCGGAGGAAAGCCGTGGCGCCACGTCGGGAAGCCGCGATCATCGTACATCAGCGGCAGTAAGCCCTCGTGGTGATACTCCGCCTCGGAATAGAAAATTGTCCCGAACTTGCCCTGCTTGGCCCATTCGCGGCAAGTGATCACCTCCGGCCGGTAGTAGCTGGTCTCGGCCATCATGTACTTCATCCCGGTGCTCTTGACGGCTTCGAGAATCTCCACCAACTCCTCTTCCGACATCGCCGCCGGCACCGCGCTGATCACGTGCTTGCCCTCTTTCATCGCCGTCACCGCCATCCACGCATGCAGCGGCGCGGGAGTGAACACACCCACGGCATTCAGTCCCGGATGCTTCAACATTGCGCGGAAGTCTTTGTACGTATTCCCGCAGCGGTAGACTTCGGAGAGCCGCTGCAATCGGTCCGGCCGGATATCGCACACCGCGCCGACGGTGCAATCGGGATCCAGATGCCACTGAAAGCCCGATCCGAATCCGCCGCCCACAATCCCGATATTCACTTTGCCCGAAACCTTCTGCGCGCTCGCCGCCGCTGCCGCCGCGCCGGCCCCCAACATCATCCGTCTGGTCATCTGCCAACGTCCTCCGAGGCCGATTATATCGGTTAACATTGCTATGAATGAAGCGTAGAACCTTCTTGTCTTTTGCCTCAGCGATGCCTCTGGCCGCACAAGCACGCTGGGCCGGCAACCCCACCGTGAAAGCCGGCTTTGCCGACACCGACATCACTCCCGAAATCGGCATGGAGCAGCCCGGCGGTTACGGCAAGGTCTTTCACAAGACGCTGCACGATCGCTGCAAGGCGCGGGCGGCGGTGTTCGATGACGGCCGCAAGCGCGTGGCTATCGTCGGGCTTGACGCACTCATCGTGCCTCGTCAACTGGTGCTCGACGTGCGCCAGGAGATCGAAGCGAAGACCGGCATCCCCGGCGACGCGGTGCTCATCAACGCCTCGCATTCGCATTCCTCCGGGCCCATCGGCATGGTGCAGCCGGGCGAGTACGACGGCGCCTCCGTACTCGTGCGCGAACTCGCCTACAAGAAGTCGTCCGCCGCCGATCCGCGTTACCTCAAGCAACTGCATCAGCAAATCGTTGCCGCGGTGGTCGCGGCCAACAACAAGCGCGCCGATCTGCTCTGCGGCGTCGGCATGGGCCGCGAAGGCACAGTGGGCTTCAACCGGCGCGTCCGCATGAAGAACGGGCGCACGTTCAGCCATCCTGGCCAGAACAATCCCGATATGCTGCAATACGCCGGGCCCATCGATCCCGATGTCGGCGTCATCGGCGCGTGGGACAAGGATGGCAAGCTCACCGGCTGCATCGTCAACTTCTCCTGCCACGCCACCACCAGCCCCGGGGGCATTTCCGCAAATTGGATTTACTACATGGAGAAAGCCGTCCGCGGCTTCTTCGGCGATCACGTCACCGTGGTGTTCATTCAGGGCGCATGCGGCGACGTGACGCAGGTGGACAACTTCAGCAAAGTGCTGCCGCCGTCAGGTGACGAGTCCGCACAGATCGTCGGTGGACGTGTCGGCGCCGAAGCGGTGCGGGTGCTGCTTTCGATGCCCCGCGGTGCTCTAAGGCCTGTCAATGCGCTCACGCGCGTGCTCAAGATCCCGCGCCGCAAGCCCGCCGAATCCACGCTCCGCGAAGCACGCGGCCTTATCGCCAAGGACCCCGCCCAAGCGGGCGTCACCGAATGGACATTCGCCAAAGAGACGCTGATGCTCGAATACCTGATCCAGAAAGAGCCGGTTGTCGATGTCGAGGTGCAGGCCATTCAAGTCGGCCCCGCGGTGTTCGTCTCCAACCCGGCCGAGTACTTCGTCGAATTCGGTCTCGACATCAAGCGCAAGAGCCACTTCCAATTCACGTTCCCCGCCGAGCTTTCGAATGGCTGCGTGGGTTACGTACCGACGGAAGAAGCATTGAGCGAATCTGGCGGAGGTTACGAAACGCGACTCACTTCGTACAGCAACCTGATCCCCACCGCGGGCCGCACGATCGCCAACGCAGGCATCGCGCTCGCCAATCAACTGACGCCCGGAGAACTCCCCAAAGCGCCGCCGGCGAAGCCATTCAGCGCACCGTGGCGCTATGGCGACGTGCCCGCGCAGACGCAGTAATTACACCACCTGTAAGACAAGACACTTC
>CALFYN010000448.1 GCA_937952345.1 uncultured Acidobacteriota bacterium | reverse complement strand
CATTCTGCTGGTTTCGCGTTTCAAACAACCCCAGCATGATATGTACCGGAGCGGAGTCCGGAAACAACGCCGCCGTCTCCGTCGCCAATGCCAGCCCCGCCCGGAAGCGTCGCGCCCGCGCCAGCGTTGCCCCGTGCTCCAAAGACAGTCTCTCCAGGTTCCCGCGCAGGGCCGTGTTCTGAGGGTCCAGTTTCACTGCCTCGCGAAACGCCCCGATCGCGTCGTCCATCCGCCTAAGCCGCGCATAGATTCCACCCAACCCCGAACGGTACAGCGGATTCTTCGGGGCCAGCCGCGCGGCTTCCGCCAGATCCTTCGCCGCCCCATCCAGGTTTCCCGCTTTCGCCGCATCGTAGGCCCGCCGCGCCAGCGTCATCGCTTCCGGCGGCTCCGCGCCCTGCCACAGAAAAAACAAAAGCAGGAAATAATGTTTCATCGCGCCGGCGCGGCGGCAAACGTCTTCGCCGAGCGCGCGCGCATGCGGTGCTCGCCGCCCGCCCCCCACAGCTTGCCCGCATGAGGCACGAACTGCAATCCCACCACTGCCAGCGGCATCGCGCCTTGCGCGCTGTAGGCATCCGCCGCCGGATCGTAGACCAGAACATCGGCGCTGAACCCGCCATCCGTGTAGCCGCCGAAAAGATAGATCCGCCCGTTCACCACGGCTGCCGTGATCCCGCGATTGCCCGCCGGCAGCGGCCGCAACGCCTTCCATTCCCCCGTCCGCGGTGCAAACATCCACGCCTCGGAATGGTTTCGCAGCTTGCCCCCCGGCATCGAACATCCGCCAAAGAGATAAATCCGCCCGTCCACAACCACCGATGCAGCCAGCGCCAGCGGCCCATTGGGAATGCTCCCCGCCTTCTGCCAGCGGCCACCGTCCTCGCGCTTCCAGACGGCATCCGTGCAGCGCGTCAAATCCGCCACGTCTTCGCAGCCCCCCAGCAGATACACGATCTTGCCCACGCGCGCCGCATGGCCCAGCAGCGTCCCCGCTGGGGTCTCCCCGGTCACCGACCACCGCTTCAACCCCGCATCCAATCGCACGATCTTGCGAGACGTTGCAACGCCATCGCTGCCCCCGTAGATCTCCAGTCCTTCCGCCGATTGCGTATACGGCCCATAGCCCATCGCTTCCGGCAGCGGCGGCCCCGAGAGCCAGCGGTCGGCGCCGGTGTCATAGAGCTGCACATCGCGCAGCCAGTGCTTCACATCGCCTTCCCAATTCGTCCCGCCCGCGATCACCATGGTTCCGCCGAACAGGCCAACGGCCCCTCCGGCCTGCGCCTTGGGCAGCGGCGCCTTTTCTATCCATTCCAGATTCCCGGTTGCGGCAGTCATAGCTGTAGTCAACAATAGCGCGCGCATCGCCATCCTTGGCATAGGTCTCATCATGCCACGGGTACGCGCACCCGCGCTGGTGCGAGAATGAAAAATCGTCATGCCCGAATCGAACGTTCCACAAAAGGCCCGCGCCGCCGCCGAACGCGGTGCACAATGGCTGCTCCCACTGCTGCAACCGGGTGGCTCCTTCAAAGGCTCGCCCGCGCTCGATGCCTATTACAAAGCCCCTTGCGCCCTGCATTTTTCCGGACACTCCGCCGAAGCGGCAAAGGTCTTGGACTTCGTAGCCAGCCGCTTCTTGCAGCCCGGCGGGGATCTCGACGGCTCCGGCATCGGCTGGTACGATCGCTTCCGCATCTATCCGCACGCCTGGCTCGCCTGGGGTGCCGTCGAATTAGGCCGCGGCGACATTGCCGAAAAACTTGCCGCCTTCCTGCTCTCCCGCCGCAACGCCGAAAGCGGAGGCTTCCGCGCCGATGCCGAAGGCACCGAAGAGATCATGACCACCAGCGTCGCCGGACTCGCCTGCCTCCGCGCCGGCCATGCGGATGCCGCCCGTGGCGTAGCGCAATGGCTCCGCCAGATGATGCGCGAACAACCCGACCTCACGCGCGGCCTCCTCCATGTCCGCAAGCCCGGAGTGGGATTGACCGAGGGCGATGGCTCCGTCTGGTATCTCGTCAACGCAGGCGAACTGCGCCAGTGGTATTTCCAATACGGCATCAGCGCCGCCTTCCTCGCCGCCTTCCACAAGTCCACCGGCGAAGCCGAATGGCTCCGCCTCGCCCGCGAATATCTGCATGCCAGTGCGCACTGCCGCGAAGACCGCTACAGCACGCCGCAAAGCGGAAAGATCGGCTGGGGCGCGGCCTGGACCTACAGCCTCACCGGCCGCCCGGAAGATGCTGCGCTCGTCGCCGCGGTCGTCGATGGTCTCTGCGCATTGCAGTGCGGCGATGGCTCCTGGAACGCCAAGGGCGTCTACGAAGAGAATCCCGCCGATGCCGCCGTCGCCCGCATGGATGTCACCGCCGAGTTTGTTGCGTTGCTTTCCCTGATGGCGCGAGCGGACTAAGCGCCGACTTCAGCCACCGCCGGCGTTGCCGCCCTGCGCCGCTCCAGATCGCGCCCGAGGAACTTCACATACCCCGTTCCGGCCAGCACCGCGCCGGCAATCATGATGATCGAAATCCCCGCGAACACAGCGCCCAGCCCATAGGAGGACTTCAGGAATCCGGCCACCATGATCCCGATTCCCCCGGCAAAACAGTTCAGCGTATTCATCAGGCCCACCGCCGTCGACCGGTTCTTCGGATCCAGCAGATCGCACACCAGCGGCGTCTCATTCGACAACCCGACACGCTGCACGAACGAAAACGCAAAGATACACGCGTTCAGAAAGTACAGGTTCGGCTTGCCCAGAAACGCCAGCAGGAACGGCGCGCACAACACGTAGCACACCGTCTGGATCAACATGCGCCGCCGCGGCTGCGTCCCCGATAGCTTGTCCGACAGCATGCCGCCGAAGATCAACCCCACCGTCGCCGCGCCCTGCAACATGAATGTCCCCGCGAAGCCCGCCGCCGTCAGGCTCATATCGTACGTCTCTTTGAAGAACAGCGGCAGCCAGTTGAGGAAGATCCACGTGCCCACCGAAACAATCATCGCTTCGGAAAGCAGAATCAAGTAGCTCGGAATGCGCACCAGCTTGCCCACGCTCTCGAGCAGCGGCTCGCTTTTCACCACGGCTTCCGTCGAGGGCTCCTCCTGCCGGTTGTCCTTCAGGTAGAACCATGCGAACGCCGCCAGCCCCAGCCCCAAAACACCCAACAGAATAAATGTTGTACGCCACCCGTAAGTTTCACCGATGTACCCGGCCCCCGCGCCGCCCGCAATCAGTCCGAAGGTCAGCCCCGCCGTATGCAGCCCGATGGCCGTGGCGCGTGTCTTCGAAGAGTGATAATCCGCAATCAGCGCGATTGCTGCCGGCAGATAAGCGGCCTCGGTGAATCCGAGTATCACGCGGCTCACCAGTATCTGTCCGATGCTGGTGGCGAACGCCGTCACCAGCGTCACCAAACTCCATGCCGCAAGGCTCCCGGCGACAATGCGGCTGCGCGAAAACCGGTCCGCGAACAGGCCCGCCATTGGCGAAGCCATCGC
>CALFYN010000447.1 GCA_937952345.1 uncultured Acidobacteriota bacterium | reverse complement strand
GACTTCGCCAACTCCAGCAGCGCATAGCCGCAATAATCCCCATCCACCACCGGAGCCTCGCGATTATAGGAAACCACCGGACGTCCCGTGAAATGCGCCAGCAACAGCCGCGGCGCTCCCGTATCATCGTCAAAGCGCACCACCGAAGCCACCGGATCAATCGGCCCCAGCCTGGCGCGCGCCATCTTCTTGCGGTCTTCCTCGCGCACCACATACGCCGCCCCGCTCTTCCGCCGCGCCCTGCGGTTGAACGTCAACTCGTCCTGTACGCTCGATCCGTAGCTGACCGTCACCGGCCGGAATCGCCCCGCCAGCCGTTCCGCCACTCGCTCCAGGTCGCGCGTCGCCGGCTCCGGCCAACCGCCCGCCCGAGAGATGTTGTTAGTCACCGCACATAGCGTTTGCTCCAGCGGAATCCCCAACGCCGCCGCCAGCCGCTGCCGCCCCACGTCGAAGATCTCGTAGTCGGAATTCACCAGCCCGATGCACAACGGCCCCTGCCGCAGCGCGGTAATGCGCGTTTCGAGCGGCCCCACGGGGAACGCCTCGCAGGCAACCTCAAGTGGTCCGCTTCCGAACTGGATCATGGGCGCACTCCGGATCATCTACTTGTACCACCAAAAACATTCCACCGCAAAGATGTTTCTAAGCCGTGCCTTCCATCCCAGATATATATAATGGTGTCCGCTGGGTATCCACTGTGCGCCGACTCTCTCTCTTTCTTGCCGCCGCTCTGGCCCTCGGCCAGGCCCCCCGCGAGCCTCTGCCCGCCAACCACCCGCCTGCGCCCGATGGCGCGCGCCGCACCCAGGCCTCGCGCCTCACCGCCGAGATCGCCGGCCAGGCCCCTGCCGCCAAATCCGCACCCGTCCCCCGCAAGAACTTCATCGACGAACACATCTTCGGCAAGATGGCCAGGGACCGCGTCCCCCACGCCCCGCTTGCCTCCGACGAGGAGTTCTTCCGCCGCATCCACATCGACCTCACCGGACGCATCCCCGGCAACGCCGAACTGCGCGCCTTCCTCGCTTCCACCGATCCACACAAGCGCGACAAGCTCATCGATGCCATCATCGGCTCCAAGGAGTGGCGCGCCAAATGGACCTACTGGTTCGGCGATCTCGCCATGGCTTCCGCCAACCGCATCGGCAACGAAGGCAAGAACGTCTTCTACCGCTGGGTCTACGACAACTTCCAGGTCAACCGCCCCTGGAACGAATTCATCACCGACCTGCTCATCTCGAAAGCCGTCAGCAACTGGTATGTCGGCGACTCCGGCTACGTTGCCCGCTGGGTCGTCATCGGCGTCAAGTGCGATGACTACGTGCACGAAGACACCGCCGACGAACTGGCCATCCACGCCGTGCGCGACTTCATGGGCGTCGATCTCAACTGCGTCTCCTGCCACGACGGCGCGCGCCACCTCGAGAAGATCAACCTCTGGCTCAGCCAGCGCAAGCGCGACGAACTGTTCCGCATGGCCGCCTTCTTCGGCAATACGCGCATCCTGCGCCGCGTCGAAGTGGCCACCACGCAGGACGAATACTCCATCGACGACAAAGGCCCCGGCTACGATGCCGGCGCGCGTACCGTCGTCCGTGTCACGCGCCGCGGCAAGGGCATGGTCGACCCGCAATTCCTCTTCACTGGCGCAGGGGCCGACAAGTCCCGCCCGCTGCGCCCGCAATTCGCCCGTATGCTCACCGAGCATCCGCAGTTCGCCCGCGCCACCGTCAATCGCTTCTGGGCCGAACTGATGGGCGTCGGCATCGTCGATCCCGTCACCGACTTCGATCTCGCCCGTCAGGATCCCAAGAACCCGCCTCCTGCCCCCTGGACCATCCAACCCACCCACCCCGAGTTGCTCGATGCCCTTGCCGAAGACTTCCGCACCCACGGCTATGACGTGCAGCGCCTTCAGAAGCTGATCGTCCAATCGAGCGCCTATCAGCTCTCCTCGAAGTTCCCCGGCGAATGGAAAGAGGCCTACTCCTCGCACTTCGCCCGCAAGTTCGTGCGCCGCCTGACCTCGGAGGAACTCTACGATTCCATCGTCAAGGCCACCAACCTCTTCACCGATGTCCACGTGCGCGGCACCGACTTCCGCGCCCGCTACGCAACCGAAACCCGCTCCCCCGAGGATTGGAAAGCAAACGGCCTCAAGGACATCGTCTTCTTTCTCGAATCCTTCGGCCAGAACAATCGCGAGTTCTCCGAACGCAAGAACGGCGGCACCATCACGCAGGCGGTCCTCATGATGAACAGCCCGTGGGTCATGCGCCAGGCGCAGGCCTTGCCCGGCAGCTATCTTTCCTCGCTGCTGCAAACACAGCAGCCGGAGGAAGAGAAGATCACCCTGCTGTTTGAACGCTTCCTCAGCCGCAAGCCCAGCGCCGAAGAACTGGCCTCGGCCAGGGATCTCACCGCCGCCAACCCCCGCAAAGGCTATGAAGACTTGCAGTGGCTGCTCATGAACAAACTGGAATTCCTGTTTAATTACTAGAGGCACCCATGCGCAACCTTCTCGATACCGTGCTCACCCGCCGCGACGCGCTCCGCGTGGGCGGAGTCTCGCTCGGCGGCTATTGGTTCCTGCCTCTGCTGGCTCCCAACAACGTGCGCGCCGCCGCCAAAACGAAGCTCCGCGGCTCAGCCCGCTTCTGCATCTTCGTCATGCTCGACGGCGGCCAAAGCCACGTCGATGCCTGGGACCTCAAGGAAGGCAAGTGGACTCCGCCCGACTTCGACGTGCGCGAAGCCAAGCCGGGCGTGAAGTGGCCCATGGCCCTTTATCCAAATCTCGCCCGGCAACTGGATCGCGTCGCCCTCGTGCGCTCCGTCGAAGCCTGGGACAGCGTCCATGGCCGCGCCCAATACTACGTGCAGGCGGCGCATGCCCTCAATCCCGCCTTGCAGAAAGAGATCCCGCCCATCGGCACGGTGGTGGCCCTCGAACTCGCCGCCAACCGCAAGCCCTCCGACACGCTGCCGCCCTACGTGGCGATGAACGTCACCCAAAGCCAGGCCGGACTGCTGACATCGGGCTTCCTTCCCGCGGCCTACTCGCCCTTCCACATCGATACCGCGGTGAGCCTCTCTTCCTACAAGATCGAAGAGAACACCAAGCAGGATTTCGCCCGCCGATTCGAATTGCTCAAACGCTTCGACGCCCGCCTGCGCAACGACACATCGCTCCAGGCCAAGGCCTACCGCGACTACAACGACCACTACGAAGGCGCCTTCCGCATGATGATGGACCCGCGTACGGCGAAGCTCTTCGAACTCGACCCCGCCGAGCGCAAACGCTATGGCGGCACCATCACCGGCGATGCGGCCATCATTGCCCGCAACATGGTGGAAGCCGACGCCGGCACGCGCTTCATCTTCCTCCAGCAGAACGGCTGGGATCACCACAAGGACATCTACAAGCAGGGCAATCACTACAAACATTCCTGGGAACTCGACACCGCGCTCGCCAACCTCATCGAAGACCTCGCCACGCGTAAGCGCGCCGACGGGCGCACGCTGCTCGATGAGACGATGGTCATCTGCATGGGCGAGTTCGGCCGCACGCCCGGCGACGTCACCTACCTCAACGGCCGCGATCACTATCAGTACGCCTTTACGGCACTGATGGCCGGCGGCGGCATTCAGGGCGGGCGGATCATCGGCAAGACCGACGAGACCGGCGCCAAAGTCATCGATAGCGGCTGGGGCACGAAGCGCTCCATCTTCATGGAAGACATCGCCACCACCATCTACTCGGCGATGGGCATCGACTACTCCAAGACCATCCAGGGCACGCCATCGGGCCGCCAGTTCTACTACATCGAGCCCTTCGCCACACAGCAAATCATCGCCAACCGCGAAATCTCAGTTCTGTTCACATGACTCTATTCCGATCCTTTATCCTCCCCCTCGCTCTGCCGGCACTATTGCTGGCGCAAACGGAGCGCTATGTCGCCATCGACAACGTCTGTGCATGGCCGAATCTCACGCTGCTTCCCGGCGGGGCCATCCTCGCCCACATCTTCGGCAAGCCGTCGCACGGGTTGCATGAAGGCGATCTCGAAACCTGGGTCAGTGAAGACCAGGGGCGCCTGTGGCGGCGGCAGGGCATCCCCGCGCCGCACGAGCCGGGCACCACGCGCATCCATGTCGCCGCCGGGCTCGCCAACGATGGTTCGCTGGTGGCCATCACCACCGGTTGGGGCGGCGAGAAACTGCGCGGCCACGTCATCGAGCCTTGGATCAGCCGCTCCAACGACGGCGGCAAGACGTGGGACCGCGGCGGCAAGCTCACCGCGCCCTCCGATGTCAAACACCTCATCGCCTTCGGCAACGTTGTGGCGATGGGCGGCCGCAAGCTCGCCGCGCCGCTCTATGCCGGGCGCCGCAGCCCGGAGGAGATCTCCAGCGGCAAGCCGAGGCTCTATCCGGCGTTCAACGATTCCTGGCTCTTCTTCAGCAACGACGATGGCCGCACCTGGGGCGACCCCGTGCTCATCGCCGGCGAGAAGTACAACGAGACTGCCGTGATTCGCCTGCGCGCCAACCGCTGGCTGGCCGCGGCACGAGCCATCGGCGGATGGATGGACCTGTTCGTCTCCGAGGACGAGGGCCGCCATTGGAAGTTCGCCGGGCCGCTCACTCCCCCGAGCCATCATCCCGGGCACCTGCTGAAGCTGGCCGACGGGCGCATCCTGCTCACCTACGGCATCCGTCAGCGGCTGAAGGTGTCGGCGACGGAAACAATCCCCGACTACGCCATCGGCGTGCGTTTTAGCAAGGACGAAGGCAAGACGTGGAGCGCGCCGAGCCGTATCGTGACCCTGCCCTCGTCTACTGATGGGGGCTATCCCGCCACGGTCGAACTGGCCGATGGCACCCTGCTCACGGCGTACTACAGCAACGGTATTCCCGAGCATAAGCGTTATCACATGGGGGTAGTTCGCTGGCGCTCGCCACAGTAAGACAAGAGTTCGTTCCCATCTTGCCGATAAGTAATCGTCAGCCGGAATTCCGTTTGAGCGGCTCGCCATCCGGCGGCGAATGAGCCTATACTCGGGATAGTCCGGCATAGAGATATGCCCGTAGGGATAAGCTTCGCGGTCCTTGCCATTGTTTTGGCGGCGCCACTGCACGCGCAGCGGTTCAGCTTTCGCTTCTATGGCGCAAGTGAAGGGCTTCGCAATCTTGCCGTTCAGGTCCTGCTGCAGGATCAAGCGGGATTCATCTGGGCGGGCACGCAGAACGGCCTCTTCCAGTATGATGGCGCCAGTTTCCGCGAGTTTGGATTCCGGCAGGGGCTTCCTTCCAATTACATCGATTCGCTGCACCAGACTGCTGACGGCACGCTGTGGGTAGGCTCGCAATCGGGACTGTACCGCAGCAACGGGCCGCGCTTTGAGCCGGTGCCGGTGCTCGATGCCAAACGTGTGGTTGGCGGGATGGGGTTGGCCTCGGACCAGCGGGGCAATCTGTATGTCTCCACCGACCGCGGACTGGCTGCCGGTACACGAAACGGGGATACGTGGCAGTTTCGTTGGGTAGCGCAAGGCGCCACATCCGGGGTCTATGTCGATACGGCGAATGAGGTCTGGTACGGGCAGGGATCGTCGGTCTGCACGCTGGGCGGCGGCGTTCCCGGCTGCTCCGAGCTTCCGGGTGCGGCGCCTTGGGGAGGGTTTCTCAAGGACCGCCGAGGCGACCTTTGGGTTCTCAACAGCAACCGGCTGATGCGCCGCAAGGCGGACGCGCAGGTGTTCGAGGACATGAGCGAGGGACTGCCGCTCGGCAACTCCGGTCCGGCGCGCATTGTCGCCGATTCGCAAGGGCGGATCCTCGTCTCCACCACGCGCGGGCTGGCGATCCGGGAAGGCGAACAGTGGCGTCTGGTAGGAGTCCGGGAAG
>CALFYN010000446.1 GCA_937952345.1 uncultured Acidobacteriota bacterium | reverse complement strand
GGCTCTGACTGCAGCCGTAGCCGCTGGTCTGCAAATCCCCGCACCTGCGCCACCTGATCCGCCCGTACGCCATGATCCATCATGATGCGCCGCGCCGCGTTGGCCCGGTCCGCCGACAACTCCCAGTTCGAGTAGCCGTTCACGGATGCGAACGGTTTGGCGTCCGTATGCCCTTCCAGAAACAGCTTGTTCGGCAACTTGCCCAATTCCTCGGCCAGTTTCGTTACCAACTCCACTCCCACCTCACTCGGATTCGGAGACCCGCTTTGAAAGAACATTCCCTTGTCATCTTCCAATAACTCGATCCGCAGTCCTTCCCCCGTCACCGTGATCTTAATGTTCTTACTCAACTTCTGAAACTCCGGAGCCTGCTTCAACGCCGCCTCAATCCTCTCCTTCAACTGCGCCATATCATCCTTGCTCAGTTGCAGACCATCGCCCGAGCCCGCCAGCGTCGACCCCATCAGCTTCCCGTTCCCCGTCGGATCACTGAAATAGCCCCCTACCGCCTGCTTCACCTTCTCATCGCTCGACAACAACCAAAGCACAATGAACAGCGCCATCATCGCCGTTACAAAATCGGCATAGGCCACCTTCCACGCCCCGCCATGATGTCCCCCATGCCCCCCCTTCTTCTTTTTGATAATGATCGGCTGCTGATTGGGATCCATACTACGCTCCTCCACCCTTGCACGCCTTCTCCATCTCCTTGAACGAAGGCCGCACATGATGCGGGATCGCCCGCCGCGCGAATTCCGCCGCGATCATGGGTGGACACCCTTTCGCAAAGGAAATAATCCCCACCCGCAGACAGTGGTAATACTGTCCCTCCGATTCGTTGATCTTCGTCATCATCGCGCCCATGGGACCGAAAAACCCGTAGCACATCAAAATGCCCAGAAACGTCCCCACCAGCGCCGCCGCCACCTTGTGCCCAATCTCTTCCGGCGGCCCGCCCAGCGACCCCATCGTGATCACCACCCCGAGCACCGCCGCCACAATCCCCAATCCGGGCAGCGAATCCGCCATCGTCGTCAACGCTCCCACCGGCGCCTGCGCCTCGTGATGGTGCACCTCCATGTCCAACTCCATCATCTCGTTCAAATCATGCGTCGGGATGCCGCCCGTAATCAGCATGCGCATCGTGTCACAGAAAAAATGCAGCGCATGATGATCCTTGGAAAACTTCGGGTACTTTGAAAACAACTGGCTCTTATCCGGCTCCTCCACATCAGGCTCAAGCTTCGCCAAACTGTTCTTCCGCGCAAAGGAGAAGACGTCGTTCAGCATCTTCAGCACTTCCAGGTAGAAAACCTTGTTGCAGCGGTCCCCCTTGATGATCCCTAGCATGCCTTTCACCATGCTGATGATCGTCGGCAGTGGGTTGCCGATAAACACCGTCCCCAATGCCGCCCCTCCAATAATCACCACCTCCGCCGGCTGCCACAACACCGCAAGATGACCATGCTCCATCAAATAGCCGCCAATGATAGCGCCGATCACCACGACAATTCCGATCAGTGAAAACATAGCTTCCTTAGCACCTGAAATCCGGGGGGTGATGCCCCCTCACTTGCTTATCGGTAGTAGGATGGTCGGTCTTAGCCAGGAATGGGCCGGCCCATCCAGGGCTTGATGCCCGCCCACCTGCGTTATCTTGGGGGAAGCCATGCACCGCAGACAGTTCCTTGCCACCCTGCTCTCCCAAGCCGCCTTCTCCCAATCCAGCCCGCGCAAACCGAATCTCATCCTCATCCTCGCCGACGACCTCGGCTACGCCGACCTCGGCTTCACCGGCGCCACCGATATCCCCACTCCGAACCTCGACCGGCTCGCCAAATCCGGCATCGTCTTCACCAACGGCTACGTCTCTCATCCCTTCTGTAGCCCCACCCGCGCCGGCCTCCTCACGGGCCGCTACCAGCAACGCTTCGGCCACGAAAACAACCCCATCTACGATCCATCTAATTTCACAGCCGGCCTGCCTACCAGCCAAACCACCGTGGCCCAACTGCTCCGCTCCGCCGGATACGTCACCTGCCTCACCGGCAAGTGGCACCTCGGAGCCGCCGACAAGTTCCTCCCCTCCGAACGTGGTTTCAGCGAAATGTTCTACTTCCGCGGCGGCGGCCACGACTATTTCAAACAGGAACTCACCGGCAATCCCCGCGAATATCTCATCCCGATCGAGCGTGACGGCAAGCCCGTCGCCGAACCCCAATACCTCACCGACGCCCTTTCCCGCGAAGCCGCCGCCTATGTTCGCCGCCACCGCGCCCAACCGTTCTTCCTTTACCTCGCCTACAACACCCCCCACACCCCGCTGCAAACCGCTCCCCATCACATCGAGAAAGTCAAACACATCGCCGATGAGAAGCGCCGCATCTATGCGGCCATGGTGGTGGCGCTCGACGAAGGGGTGGGAACCCTGCTCCGCGCGGTCTCGGAGAACAATCTCGACGAGCACACCCTCATCGTCTTCCTCAGCGACAATGGCGGCCCGATTCGCGTCACCGCGTCACGCAACACCCCCTTCCGCGAAGGCAAGGGCACGGTCTACGAGGGCGGCATTCGCGTTCCTTTCCTGCTCCGCTGGCAGGGAAAGCTGAAGCCCGGCAAATACGATCATCCTGTCATCGCCCTCGATCTCCTCCCCACCTTCACCGCGCTTGCCGGAGCCCGCACCCCCTCCAACGTCGACGGCGTCAACCTCATCCCCTATTTGCAGGGACAAAAGAACGGCCCGCCCCACGAAAAACTCTTCTGGCGCGCCGGAGGCGGCGTCTCCTACGCGGTTCGCGATGGGCGCTTCAAGTTGGCCCGCCAGGCGGGCGGAGCCGAAGAACTCTTCGACCTCCACACCGATCCCTCCGAAACCAACGACCTCAGCGCCTCGCAGCCGGCCATCCTCAAACGCCTCCACGCTGCCTACGAAGCCTGGAATCAACACAACATCGCCCCCCTCTTTGAGAGCCCGCGCCCGGCGGCGAAGAAAAAAGGTTGACCGATGCCACGCTACGGAGCCATCGACATCGGCAGCAACTCCATTCGCATGCTGGCCGCCGAGGTCCGCCCCGGACCCTCCGTGGAAACCATCGTGGCGGAACGCCAGGTGATCCGCCTGGGGGAGAGCGTCTTCCGCGAGGGCCGCTTGAGCGCCGCCTCGCTCGATAGCGTCTGCTCCCTGCTCGCGCGCTGGGCCGACCTCCTTCACGGACTCGATATCGCCGCCCTCCGCGTCGTCGCCACCAGCGCCGTGCGCGACGCCTCCAACCGCGAGGAATTCTCCCGCCGTGCCTCCGCCGCCATCCGCGCCCCCGTGGAGATCATCTCCGGCCTTGAGGAAGCCCGCCTCATCCACCTCGGCGTGCTGGCCCGCTTCCCCCACCCGCGTGACCGTATCCTCATCATCGACGTCGGCGGCGGCAGCGCCGAAATCATCTTCTCCGACCGTGGCGAGCGCCGCGAAGCGTTTTCCAAACCCCTCGGCGCGGTTCGCCTGAATGAGGTGTTTCTCAAATCCGACCCTCCCGCCCCCATCGAACTCGAACGTCTCGAACAATACATCGGTGAAAAACTCGCTCCCTGCATGGACCGCATCGGGGCCGGACGCTTTTCCCACGCCATCGGCACTTCCGCCACTGCCGCCGCCATTGCTTGCGCCATCCATCGCATTCCACGCGCCAAGAGAGAATCCGCCGACGGCCGCCGCGTCACCATTCAGCAGGTTCGACGCCTTTACAAAGACGCCATCCACCGCGACGTCGAGGAACGCCGCAAGTTGCCCGGCGTCGGCCCCCGCCGAGCCGAAATCCTCATCCCCGGTGTCGCCGTCTTCCGCCGCGTTCTCGAAACCTTCGGCATTTCTTCCATGCACTACTCCGCGGCCGGCGTCCGGGACGGCATCGTAGCCGACCTCGCCTCCCGTGGCGCGGGCCGCGAGCGAGCCATGCTGGACCGCGATCAGCGCCGCACCGTCGAACAAATGGCCCGCAAGTACGGCGTCAGCGTCCACCACGCCCGCCAGGTCGCAGCCCTGGCAAACCGCCTCTTCGAACTTCTCGAACCGCTCCACAAACTGCCCCCGCAAGCAGGCCCCCTCCTCGAAGCCGCGGCTTACCTCCACGACACCGGACACTTCATCAGCAATACCTCCCATCACCGCCATTCCGCCTACATCGTCGCCAATTCCGGCATGCCCGGCTTCACCGACCGCGAACGCGACCTCATCGCCGGACTCTGCCGTTTTCACCGAAAATCCATGCCCGGACCCAAACACGAGCAATACCACTCTCTCCCTCCACAGGACCAGCAAACCCTCCTTCTGCTACTGCCGCTGCTCCGTCTCGCCGACAGCCTCGATCGCAGCCACGCCCAAAAAGTGGATGCCGTCGAATGTACGCTCCGCGCCAATAGCGTCCTGGTGCACGTGCAATCCGCCGCCGGCGCCGATCTCGATCTTTGGGCCGCCGAGCGCGCCGGCGACTGTTTCCGCCAGGTCTACGGCCGTGTGCTCCAGTTGGCAGGAGGCAACAAAGCATGACCCTGCTTGCATACGTCGAGCAAAACATAGCCGCGCTCCAGGCACGCGTCGCCAAGGAGGCGCAAAACACCCTGGCCAACGGAAACCCCGATGCCATCCACGATCTCCGCGTCTCCATCCGCAGGCTATCCCAGGCCCTGCGCGCCTTCGAACCCGTGATCGGCAAACGGCAAGCCAGACAAACCCGCCGCCATTTGCGCCGCTGGATGGATGAAGCAGCCGAAATCCGCAACCGCGACATAGCCCTCGAACTCCTGGCTTCCTCCGGAACCCCGCTCGACAGCCCCGTCGCGAAACGCTTGCAGGCCGGGCGCGATCAAGCCCACAAGCGACTCGCCCTCCTTCTCGCCAGGAGCAAGCCATGAAACACAAGCGCCTGCACTGGCAGCCCGATGCCGAGGTCGCGGAAAACGCGCGCCGGGTGCTCCCCAAAATGGCGCAAGACTATTTCCGCGCCGGACGGAAAGCCTCCCGCAAAAAGACCACCCCCGAGAAACTCCACCAGTTCCGCCTCCGCACCAAGCACTTCCGTTATCTGCTGGAGTTCTTCGCCCCCCTGTACGGCAAACGCCTCACCCGCCCTCTCACCAGTTTGCGGCGCCTCCAAACCCTGCTCGGCGAGTTGAACGACTATGCCGTCACCCGCCGCATGATGCAGGCCGAACCCGACGCCACCCAACTCATGGCCCACCTCGACCAACTGGAAAGCACCCGCCGGCAGGAATTCCGCACCTATTGGCGGGAGAGCTTCGATGCCGATGGCGAAAGGGAGCGTTGGCGCAACCTCCTCCAGGCACCTGGCAGAATCTCGCCCAAAGGCTAGCCGCTCCCGATCAGGCCAGGATCTCCTGAATCACTTCGCCCGCCACATCGGTAAGCCGGAAATCCCGCCCGCTGTAGCGATACGTCAGCCGCTTGTGATCCAGACCCAGCAGATGCAGCATCGTCGCATGCAGATCGTGAATGTGCACCGGCTTGTCCTGCGCCCGGAACCCGAAATCGTCCGTCGCTCCATAGGCCATCCCGCCCTTCACGCCGCCTCCCGCAAGCAGCATCGTAAACCCATAGGGATTATGGTCGCGCCCATTCTGCAGTTTCACCGCCGCGCTATTCTCCACACTCGGCGTACGCCCGAATTCCCCGCCAATGACAATCAGTGTCTGCCCCAGGAGCCCACGGTCCTTGAGGTCGGTCAGCAGAGCCGCAATCGCCGGATCCGCTTCCCCGGCAAGCTTGCGATGCACCTGAATATCCTCATGATTGTCCCAGGGCTGCGCGTTGCCGTGATATACCTGCACCACTCGCACACCCTGCTGAACCATCCGCCGCGCCATCAGGCAGCCGCGCCCGAACTCGCTGTCCCCATACGCC
>CALFYN010000445.1 GCA_937952345.1 uncultured Acidobacteriota bacterium | reverse complement strand
TTCGAGCCGGTGTGGTGGGATGGCGCCCCGCTCCCTTCCGGTCGCGGTTCCACCCTGGTGTGGTCTTGCGGTTAGCGGCGGGTGTTGTGGGCTTCGAGGAGCGCGCGGGCGTTGGCCACCCGGTGGGCGGCCGTTTCGATGCGCTGGCGCCGCTTTCGGGGGAGGGACTCGGCCAGTTCGTCGAGGGCTTCGGAGGTGGCGGCAAGGGCATCGATGAGGGCGAGGCCGGGTGACGGTGGGTTTGGTGGGATTCGGGGGTAAGTTTGCGGCAGTCCGGCCAATGGAGGAGCACGGACTGAGTGTGCGGGTCGTATCTTCCGTGGAGCGGATGAAGGAATGTGATGTGTTGTTGTTCGCACCGCAAGCGGGACCGCGGGCGGGAGGGCTGCTGCGGTCGCTGGCGGGTGAACCAGTGCTTACCATGGGTGCGATGCCGGGCTTTGCGCGTATGGGCGGCATGGTGGAATTACCCGATCCCGGCGCCGGGAGAAGGCTCACGGTGAATTTGGGAGCCACGCGCCGATCCGGATTTCGCGTCCATCCCGGCCTGATGGGTGCGGCCGATTTCCTGCGGCGGGAGTGAGCCTTGCGCGGACTGCTACAGGGAGTCTCCATCAAAGGCAAACTGATCGCAATCATTGCCCTTGCCGGTTGCGTCGCGCAAATGATCACCACGGTGGCGTTCCTGCAGTTTCACCGCTCGCAGTCGGCACAGGCGTTGCGCCAGGAATTGGATTCGCTGGCGGCCGTGCTTTCGGCGCCCGCCTCCGCGGTCTTGCTGCTGGAAGACAAGCCCGCGGCGGTGGAATTGCTGGGTCAAGTGGACCGCAATCCGCGCATCGCGGCGGCGGCGTTGTATGCGAGTGACGGGGCGATGTTCGCATCGCGGGCGCGCCGGGGCAGCGTGCACGGGCTCCTGTTGCCCTTGCGGGCGGAGCAATCGCGCCACTCGAGTGTAGAGGAGTTCATCGAGTTGTTTGTGCCGGTGGTTCATGACAACCGGAAGGTTGGTGATCTCTATCTGGCCGCCGACTTGGACACCTATGCGGCTTCGATGAAGCAGTTCTACTGGAAGTCGCTGCTGGTGTCTCTGGCCGGAGGATTGTTGATCATCCTGTTGTCCGTGTTCCTCCAGCGGTTCATATCGCAGCCGATTCTGGCTCTGGCCGAAGCGGCTCGGCGAGTGAGCGAGCAGAAGGACTACGGGGTGCGGGTGCCGAAGGAATCCGGCGATGAAATCGGAGAACTGATCGACTCGTTCCACTCGATGCTTTCGGCGATCGAGTCGCGGGACATGGATCTGGCTCGGCAAAGGGACGAACTGGAGTTGCAGGTAGCCTCACGCACAGCGGACTTGGTGAAGCTGAACCGGCAGTTCGCCTCGGCTCGAGACCGTGCCGAAGCCGCGACGCGATTGAAAAGCGAGTTTCTGGCAAACATGAGCCATGAAATCCGCACGCCGATGAACGGCATCATCGGACTGACCGAGTTGACGCTGCAGTCGCGCCTCAACGCGGAGCAGCGCAAGAATCTGGTGCTGGTGCGGAACTCGGCGGACTCCCTGCTGACGGTCATCAACGACATCCTGGACTTCTCCAAGATCGAAGCGGGGAAGCTGACGCTCGACGAGGCGCCGTTCACTCTGTGCGAAGTGACGTCGGAAACCATGCGGATGCTGGCTGTGCGCGCGCACGAAAAGAATCTGGAAATTGTTGTTTCGGGCGATTCGAACGTGCCCAGGCGGCTGATGGGCGATGCCAACCGTTTGCGGCAAATCCTATTGAACCTGTTGGGCAACGCAATCAAGTTCACCGAGCAGGGTGAAGTGTTGCTGGAGGTAGGATTGCGTGAAGCAGGCGCTGAAGGGGTTTTGATCGAGTTCCGTGTGCGGGACACCGGTATCGGCATTCCCTTGGAGAGGCAGACGACGATCTTTGAGTCGTTTACGCAGGCGGATGGGTCCATCACGCGACGCTTCGGAGGAACGGGGTTGGGGCTCGCCATCACCACGAGGCTGGTGCAGTTGATGGGGGGCGAAATTTCCCTGCGGAGCGAGCCCGGGCATGGCAGCGAGTTCCGGTTCACGGCGCGTTTTCAACTGGTGTTGGACGATCCCGGGCATCGCATGCCGGGGCCTGCGCCGGGGCAAAACGTGTTGCTGCTCGAAGGCCATGCCGCCAGCCGGGAAGCGATTCTGGGCATGCTGGCACAAGCCGGAGCAATTGTTACCGCCGGGGATTCCTATGCGGATGCGTTACGCATCATGGAATCGACGCGGACTCCGTTTGATGTGGCCTTCGTCGACACCGCCTTGCCTGGCGCCGACGGGTTGCTCGTGGCTGCGGCTCTGCAGGAACGGGGACTCGCGTTGCGGGTCATCCCGATGATCCGTTCCAACGTTTCACACTCATTGCGGCGGCGTGGGGAGCAGATGGGGCTTCCCCTCTGTTTGACCAAACCGATTTGTCCGATGGAGATTTTCTCCGCACTACGGATGGGCTGCGAAGTGGAGTCCGCTGCCGTGCCTGCCGCCCAGGAAACGGATGCGGAGTCCTTGCGCCGGCTGAGCATTCTGCTGGCCGAAGACAACGCGGTGAATCAGCGGCTGGCGGTGAAGCTGCTGGAAAAGCACGGGCACAAGGTGGCGGTGGCAGGAAACGGCGAGGAAGCGTTGCGCATGTTGGGTGACGGCCAATTCGACATTTTGCTGGTGGACATCCAAATGCCGGTGATGGATGGCATGGAAGCGGTGGCGCGGTTGCGCGAGCAGGAACGGCGCACGGGCGGGCATCTGCCGGTGATTGCCGTGACGGCGCACGCCATGAAAGACGACGAGGCGCAGTGCCTGGCGGCAGGCATGGATGGATACGTCAGCAAGCCCATCCGCGCGGCCGAGTTGTACGCCGCCATCGAACGCGTTCTCGGCTAGACTCGGCGGCGGGGCCTTGACATCCGCCCCTCCAATCACATATCAATGTCCATTCCCCTCATGTGGCAACAAAACTACACACCGATCGCGGACAGTCTGGGTTTTTCGGCCTTTCTCGCGGCGCTGCCTATCTTCGTTCTGTTGTTTTTGCTGGGTGTGCTGCGCAAGCCTGCCTGGATTGCCGGGCTATCCGGACTGGGTACGGCCCTGGTCGTGGCGATCGGCGCCTATGGGATGCCGGTTGGAATCGCCTTGGGTGCGGTAACCAACGGCGCGGCCTTCGGGTTGCTGCCGATTGGATGGATTGTCTACTGGGCGATTGTGCTGTATCAGATCACGTTACGCACCGGGAAGTTTGAAATCATCAAGGATTCGGTGGGAAGCCTGTCCGGGGACCGGCGGTTGCAGGCTCTGTTGATCGCATTCTCGTTCGGCGCCTTCGTGGAGGGTGCAGCCGGATTCGGAACGCCTGTGGCCGTGGCCGCGGCGATGCTCGCCGGGTTGGGTTTTTCCCCCTTCTACGCGGCGGGCATCTGCCTACTGGCGAATACGGCTCCGGTGGCGTTCGGTTCGATCGGCATCCCGGTGTTTACGCTGGCGGGGATTACAGGGTTGCCGCTGCTTGATCTGAGTGCGAACGTGGGACGCATTTGCGCTCCGATCTCGCTGGTGGTGCCGGCGTACCTCGTCTACGTGATGGGCGGCGCGCGTGCGCTGGCGGGCGTATGGCCCGCGGCTCTCATCTGCGGCGCGGGCTTTGCGTTCACGCAATTTTACGTTTCGAACTTCTGGGGACCGCAACTGACCGATATCACCAGTTCGCTGGTGGCAATCATCGGACTGGTGGTGTTGTTCAAAATTTGGAAGCCCGCCGATACGTTCGATCTGCCGGGCGCGGCGAAGGGTTCATTGCCGAAGAAGCATGAGCTTGGGGAAGTGCTGCTGGCATGGTCTCCGTATCTGCTGCTGGTGGTGATGGTGTTCCTTTGGGGGCAGGACGCAGTGAAGGCGGAATTGAACACGTTCACCATCAACATCCCGTGGCCGGGATTGCACAATCTGGTGGAGCGTATGCCTCCGGTGGTGAACGCGGCCGCTCCTTACCCGGCGGTGTACTCTCTGAACTACATGTCAGCGGCGGGCACGGCCTGCCTGATTTCGACGCTGCTCGCGGGGTTGGTGCTGCGCATCGGCATTGGGGAGTATGTCAAAATCCTCGGGATTGCGTTCCGCCAGTTGTTCCTCTCGCTGGTGACGATTGCGGCAGTGCTGGGCCTGGCCTTCCTGATGAATTACTGCGGAGCCACGGTGACCTTGGGGCTGGCGTTTGCGGCGACGGGCGTGTTGTTCCCCTTCTTCAGTGCGCTGCTGGGATGGCTGGGCGTGTTTCTCACGGGCAGCGATACGTCGGCCAACGCTTTGTTCGGCAATCTGCAAGTGGTGACGGCCACGAAGCTGGGATTGAATCCGCTGTTGATGGCGGCATCGAATTCGAGCGGCGGCGTGATGGGGAAGATGATCAGCCTGCAGAGTATCGCCGTGGCGGCGGCGGCGACGGGGATGCCCTCCACCGATGAGGCCAAGTTGTTCCGGTTCACGCTGAAGCACAGTATTCTGCTGGCCTCGCTGATTGGGGTGGTGGTCACGGTGTATGCCTATGTGGCCCCGCATTTGGTGAAGTAGCATGGCGGCGGAATTGATACGATAGTAGTTCGGAGGGTTGGCCGAGTGGTTGAAGGCGGCGGTCTTGAAAACCGTTAGCGGGGTGACTCGCTCGGGGGTTCGAATCCCTCACCCTCCGCCACTGGAACATTCTCCAGCCCGGACAACCCCCAACCCGCCGCTGCCACCATGCCACTGGCTGCCAACCCCAGCCATCCTCCCCACTGCAACGCCATCCACGGGCTTGCCATTGTATCCACCCAGTGCCATGCCATCGCCGAACCCAATGCCAGGATCCACCGGCCGGCGCGGCGCTTCTCGCCCGTTTTTCGGTTCAAATGCCACCAGGTCCAGAACAGGATGAAAACCATCCCCGCCGGGATGAGCCAAAAGGAAGAATAGCCTTCCTTCGCGCTACGCCAGCCGCTCATCCGAGCGCTGAAAAACGCGATCCGCACCAGGATGGATGGCGCAAAGAACGCCGCCAATCCAATCAGGCCGCCGCAGAAGGCGAGCTTCTCATAGCTGCTACGCGCGTCCTGCCATACCATCACTGCCGCCTGCGCGGCATTCCGGGCGCTATGCTCCAACCGCTCCCGTACCATGTCCTGCTGTGTTTTTTCCATGGAGATTCCCCCTTTTGTGCTTTAATCCGGCAAATGTTTCTATCGCCAGTTCTTTTTCGTCTCGATGACCGGCGTAATCCGCCACTCTGAACCCTCGCGCAACAAGACGAACGACGCCTGCATCGTCTTGCCATCGGTGTAGTGAATGACCACCGAAACCGATGTCATGCCGTCCTGCAGGGGCTTCACTTCCTGCAATTGCAGCGTTCCAATGGTTCGGTTCTGGGTGTATTGCCGCCAGAAAGCCGCTTTCGCGAAGTCCTTTCGGGTAACCCTGCGCCCGAACGCCTCGAACTCGGTCACCATGAACTCCGCCGCCTCTGCGTAACGGCCCTTGCGCGCTTCTCCCAACGCTGCCTCCACAGTGCCGAAAGGCGTTCCATTCGTCTTGCGGCACGCCAACAAGCTGGCCGCAAGCAGTGCCACGGCAATCCATTTTCCGTATCCGATAGGGGTGTGTCTCTTCAGCGGCGCGGGTTCGCGGGTCATCCTTGTCTCCTCCATGAGTGAATGCGCAACCGGCTGCCGTATTTGCAAAAAAAGACTCACATCGTTCCCCGCGCATAGCCAGGTTGGGAGCAGGCTCAATTGGTGTGGATTTCTGATAACCTTTCCAGATGGCGGCGGATCTCACACAACTCATCCGCAGATTGCAAGCCGGCGACGGCAGCGCCATCAGCGGCGTCTACCGTATGGCGGCATCCCGCCTGCGAGAGATGTCCGCGGCTTTACTGCGCCGTGAGTCGAACGCCACCATGCAGCCATCCGATCTGATGCAGGAAGCCTATCTCCAAAAAGTGAGAAAGCTCCCGCAATCCCCCACCATTCAGGACAGCGATCATTTTTTCCGGCTCTTATGGCGCGGCATGCAGCAGATTCTCATCGACAAGTCGCGTGCCCGCCGGTCCACGAAGCGCACGGCCCCGGCCGGCCACTCCGCGCCATTGGCCACCGCCGAGGAGGAATTACTGTGGCGCATGGGCCTCGAAAAACTGCGTCAAATGGATCCTCGCAGTGCGGAAGTGCTGCGCCTGCGCGGCGAAGAAGGACTCACACGCGAACAAGTGGCGGCGGTGCTCCAAATCAATATCTACGAGGTTCGCAAGGCGGAAGCCACCGCGGTGCGCTGGCTGAAGCGCCATTACTCGCGGCGCTTTCCTGCCTGAGCGAACCGTCGCGCCCATTCCGCGGCGGACATTGGACGTTCGGCCGGGTCCACGGCCAGAGCCTCCCGCAGCAGCGCCTGTAGTTCCGCATCCAAAGCATCCTCCGGCGTCCCGCCTCGCACGCCGGTCAGCATTTCCAGCGCCACCAATCCCAACGCGTACAGATCCGTCGCCGCCACCGTGCGCCCCATCGCCTGTTCCGGAGCCATGTAGGCCAGAGTGCCGGCCACCTGTCCTTCCCGCCCCAACGCTCCCGCCTGCTGGCGCAACTGGCTGGTTCCGAAGTCGATCACGATGGCTTGCCAGTCCTCCATGCTGCCGCCGCGAATCATGATGTTCTCCGGCTTCACGTCGCTGTGTACGATACCCGCGTCATGCGCCGCCTGCAGCGCCTCGCCCACTTGCCCGATCAAACGCGAGGCCGCCTCCAGCGGCAGCCGACCATGCTGTTTCAGTATGTGGCGCAGCGTTTCACCCCGAAGCAGGGGCATCGCAATACAAGGCACTCCTTCCGGCTCAATCCAGGCTTCGCGCATCTCCACGATGCCGGGATGCCGCAGCGTCCGCAGTGCACGCAGTTCATCGAGGAACCTCGCTTGCAGCCAGGCTGGATAATCCGGTCGAAGCGGGTTCTCCAGCGACAGTGCTTTCACCGCTACGGCTTCGCCCGTCTCGACATCATGGGCTCGATATACCTCGGAAAACCCTCCCTGCGCGATGCATTCATCCACCTCGTAGCGTGACCGCAGCCGTTGTCCCGGCACGAGCAAATAGGGGATCTTGTTCGATCGGCGCGCCAGGCGATCCAGCAATGAGTAACGCCAGCCCTCCCAGTGGTATTGCATCCGCTCCCACCATGCGGAGCGGCGCAGCGGCAACCAGGCTAGCCAGCACAGCGCCAGCGTCCCTCCCATTGCCTCCCAACGCCAACTGTACAATTGGGCCATCCGCGATTCGGGAATCACGAAATCCCCCATTGCTGCGCCATCGCGGCGGCGAAACTCAATGCCGCGGACCGAGCCCCGGATGCCCGCCAGTTCCACCACCTCCCCCTTCGCCGCCGTCCATTGCGTGAGCGCTGTTCCATCCGCCGATTTGGCGCGCCAATCCACCGGCCGCAACGCATGGCTGAAGCTCAACGGCAAGTCCGCGAGTTTCAAACGCACCAGGCGCCGGTAGTGGCGTGGTTGCCAGCCCACCGGCCCAAGCCGATCCGTACCGTCTTCCCGCTCCACCTCACTGACGACTACCGGACCCCGCGCCCGCCAGTAAGCCCCAGTCAACGCCGTTACGCCTTTTGTTGTGGTGATCCATGTTGATTCGCCTCTGGCCACGGAGCCGATGACCGTGCCCTGCATGTGCACATCCCCTTCGGACAAGCCCTCCTGCTCGCCGATGCGTACCCAATCGTCCGCAAGCAACGGGGGACGGCCGTTCTCCCGTATGGCTGCGAACACCTCCGTGCGCGAAGCCCGGAAGATGCGCCCTTCCGGGCTGATTCGCAACATGTGCGTCGGTTGCGGAAATCCCTTTTCCGCGTCGAGTGTTTCGCAAGTCCATTCGCCCCCATTTTTCTTTTCCGTGTAAACGAACCCACCGTTTTCCCGCATCGCGAACCAGATCCTGTCTTCCTCCTCGATCGCTGCTCCGCGCAACCTCTTGCTCCACAGGCAATCCGGCAACTCGCGCTTCTTCCATGTTCCGTCTTCGTACAACGCCAGCACGCCGTCAAACAGAGCCCACCATCGTCCCCTGCGGTCCTTCGTGAATCCCATGTTGTAGACTCCGGGGGCGACATCGGCCTCCCGCAATTCCGTCTTCGCTTTGACCAGGACTTCGTACATCCCGATCTTCGAACTGACGAACAGCCGCCCGTCGGGTGTCTCCAATATTTCACGGATATCCTTGGTACGCAGCGGCGCTGGCGTGGGGACTTTCTCCACGATTTGGCCGCGAACATCCAGCCGCACCAATCCCCACTCCTGGTGCACGGCCCAATAGCGCTTTTTCGCATCCAGATGCACGTGCCAAAACGGTTCCCGTACTTGCGGGTTCCAGGGGCAGAAGTGAAATTGAAAACCGACACCGGGGGAGCAATCGGAGTCCCCGCCCACCCACAACCGGTAGATCCCTTGCGCGGTCGTCGCCATCCAGGAACCGCTGAAATTCAGCCCGATGGGTGCGTTCCTCAATCCAGCGCTCGTTTCCAGCACCAGGCTGCTCCCCAACGGATCGTAGACAACGATTTCCTGTTTCTCCTGCTCGTACAAGGCGAGACGCCAGCCATCCAACCGGAGCACCAATTCCGGTTCCAGTCTCTTGGGTGAGCGAAACGGGAAATAGAGATAATTCAGGTGGTGGATCCGAACCGGGTCGCCCACCCGAGGGACCGCCGCAAACACCCTTTGTTGCGGGTCGCGAACACGAATGGGGGATCTTGTCACGACTTCCCAAGCCTTCCCACGCAACTCAGCCCGTGCCGCCACCGAAGACGAAGCCAGTTCCAGCCCCTCACTGCTCTTGGCTGCCTGCTGCCACTCGCCGCCGCCGCGAATCTCTTCCCTCCCCACTACGACGCGATCTCCCATCCACTGTGCCGTCACCAGGTTCCCAGCCATGGGAAACGTGACCCCGGCTCCATCTCCATACAGCGGCCCAACCACCCGTACATCGCGCACCCGGTGCCTCTTCCAACCGCCGCCGTCGCGGCCGAGGAACCGCAACCCTCGCTCTCGGTCCACCGCGAACATCCCTTCGCCGCCGCGCTGCAGGTCCACCGCCTCTTCAGGATCCACTCTTTCCGCCTGCTGCCCGTCCAGGCGGTACACGCCGCCCCCCATGCCAATCCACAGGGCTCCATCCAATCCCACGGCCAGAGATTCCACCGCGGCCTCCGGTACCCCCACCCAGGCGCCGAACGGCGTGTAGCGCACTCCATCCAGCCGCAGCAGACCCAGATTCGTGCCAATCCACAGCATGCCGTGCCGGTCCACCGCCATCGCTTTTACCGTCTTGACACCCGCGGGCAACGGATAAGACCGCCCCCCTTCCGAGCGCCCGTGACACTCCACCGTCAACGCGCACAGAACGGCCAGGCGCAACAAGACACCGGGGTTTCTGGACCGATCTCGCATTTAGCCGGAAATACCTTAGTGTTGAGTGTAACCTGCTGGATGATGCGTAATCAGGCGCCGGATTTGCGAAGAATGTCAGAAGAATGCCTCGGCCGCATTTGGCGCGCGAGCCACGCCTGCCCGGCGCGCTGCCGCCGCGTGACAGTGGTTAACGAAACGCCCGTGAGTTCGGCGATTTCCTGTAGCTCGTAACCGCCGTAGTAACGCAGTTCGAGCACCATGGCCGCTTCCGGATGTGCTTGCGCAAGGCGCGCCAAGGCTGTCCCGATATCGAGCACCTGCTCGATGTTCCTCTCTCCGGCGCCGAGTTGGTCGTCGAGGGGGAGGTCCGGGACACCGCCGCCGCGCTTGGCGCTCGACCGTTCGCGGATATGGTCGACAACAATGCGCTGCATGACCTTTGCGATGAAGGCGAGCAAGTGCCCTTTGTCGCGGATGACGGGCGGGGAACGGTCGCCGGCAAGCCGCAGAAACGCCTCGTGAATTAACGCGGCGGGTTCCAGGGAATCGCCGCCGCGCCCGCGCAGGCAACTGCCTGCGATCCGCTGTAAGTCTCCATAGATGGCATGCAGCAGCAGCGGGAGCGCTGCCGTATCGCCGGACTGCCATCGTGCGATCAGTTCCGCCGTCTGATCCTCCTTTCCCGCCCGTGGGGCCATTGGGTTTCCTCCACCCCCACAAGCGAAAATCACGGAGATTTTGGAACAGAATCTTTGGGCGAATTCCTTAGGGCATGCCGCAAATCGTCTGTAAGGTGAAATCCAGCGGCAAGCGCGCGCCGCGTTTTCCGTGTCTCTGGGTAGAGGTTCCCGCCAAAGGAGCGGGAGTCGAATGAAGACTACCCAAGGAGAGTTTGTGAGAATCATCGTCTTGTCCGCCATACTGACGGCGCTGTGCGGGCTGGAACTGCCCGGGCAATCGGCCGGGATGAATATCCCGGCGGCGCATCCCCGTCTGTGGTTCACCCCCGGCCGCCTGGCCCAGGCGCGTGCTTGGTATGCATCGAATCCCTTTACGCCATCCTCCTCCGATTACCTGGGACAGGCCTTTCGCTACCTGATGACCGGCGAATCGCAGTACGCGCGGTCGGCGATCAACCACGCGGTTTCGGTCATTGCCCCCGATCTGGCCTCGAATTCGCCCGACCCTTACACCGGCGTTGCCAGCGACACGGCACGCTGGGAAGGCGAAATCGTCATCCTGACCTACGACTGGTGCTACGACCAGATGACGCCCACCGAACGCAGCACGATCCTCAACCGCTGGAATACCTACATCAACAATCTGCGGCAAAAACCCTGGGGCGGTCCCACCATGCCGCAAAGCAATTACTATTGGGGCTACCTGCGCAATGAGTTCGAATGGGCCATTGCCACCTGGGGAGAAAGCCCGATGGCGGAAACCTTCCTGCAGCACGCGCTCACCACGCGCTGGCAGAACTCGTTTCTGCCACATGCGCTGACCGGCGGGCTGGGCGGCGTATTTCAGGAAGGCAGCGGCTACGGCCGCGCGCTGGCCGAGTACTCCACCGTGCCGCTGATTTCGGCGGCGCTGATGGGCCGTGACCTGGCCGCGGAAACGAACTTCTTCCGCGATGCCGTCTTCTACATGATCTACTCCACGCCACCGGCGCGTACCGCTCTGCGATCGACCGGGGCCCTGTATTGGGAGCTGTTTCCCTTTGCCGACGATGAGAGGTTCATCGACGGCGGCAATGCCTCCGCCGGGTCGTGGGCGCAGTTCCTCTGGGCGATGGCCGACAAATGGCGCGACCGGCCGGTGGGCAAATTCGCGCGGCGCTGGATCAATATGGTGGCATCTTCGCCATCGCGATTTGTGCGCGCGCTCGACCGGGGCGGGGAAGAACTGCCCTTCTCGCTGCTCGCGTTGGATTACTACGCGCCGGGTCCGGGATTTCTCTATGGCCGGAACAATTGGAACCCGCAATCGACGGTATTTCACGTGCAACTCAGCCAAACTTACGATGAGGGCCACGGCCATGACGACATGGGCAACTGGCAGATCTGGCGCAACGGCCGCTGGCTGACCCGCGAGAGCACGGGCTATGCGCAAACGCTGGCCGGATTCGCCGGCTCCGGTAGCGTGGAAACCACACATCCGCTGGCGCACAACAGCCTGCTGGTGAATCAGCGCGGCTACGCCATTGGCGAACGCAACGGACGGCCCGTCGTAAAACGCGTTCACAGCGGAACGCACTTCAGCTTCGCCGCCGTGGATATCACTCCGCCCTTCCGCAACAACCTCATTCAGTATCCGCATCCGGAGCGCGAGAATGCCGAAGCCGTTCGCGTGGAGCGGGAGTATCTCTTCCTGCGGCCGCTCGAAACCATGCTGGTCTTCGATCGTGTGCTGTCGGCGACCGCCGGCGTACCGAAAACGTTTCTGGCGCACTTTGAGAAGCAGCCGGTTCCCGACGGGCCGAATTCCTGGCTGGCCGTGAATGGCGATCAGGCTTTGCGCGTCACGACGCTGGTGCCGGCGAATCCGGTGCAGCGCATGATCAACGAAGGCGGGCAGATTGGCTTGTACCGCCTGGAGTCGGAGACTTCAGGTTCACTGCAGAGCTACATGCTGCATGTGGCGCAGGCGCGAGACGCATCGGGGCAAAACGTGCAGGCGCAAGTGACGGATACTGGCAGCTTTTATGAAGTGACCCTGCAGCATCCCACGCTCGGCTATGCGCGCGTGCATTTCGCCAAAGGCTCCAACAGCGCGGGTGGCGGCGTGGCCTATTCGAACGTGGCGATGCCCACCGCGGTTGAACCGCTGCTGGACCGCATCCAAGGGATCACGATGACCGACAACGGGCCGCAATGGGAAGCCATCGGTGCGCCGCCTCCGCCCGATACCGTCGCGCCCGTGGTTGCCATTACTTCCCCCACCGCAGGGCAGACGGTGTCCAGTTCGGTGGCTTTGGCGGCAACGGCATCGGACAATGTCGGCGTAGCCGGAGTGCAATTCGTCCTCGATGGCGTCCCATACGGCGCCGAGGATACTCTTGCGCCCTACACCATCGCCGTTTCCGGACTGCCCCCCGGAGCGCATTCCGTGAGCGCCGTGGCGCGCGATGCGGCCGGCAATCAGGCGACGGCGGCTGTGGTCAGTTTTACGGTTGCCGATGCCGTGGCGGTGGCCATCACTTCGCCGCTGTCGGGACAAGCCCTATCGAGCGGAACATTCACAGCGACGGCTTCCACCACAGGCACAGTGCTGGGCGTGCAATTCG
>CALFYN010000444.1 GCA_937952345.1 uncultured Acidobacteriota bacterium | reverse complement strand
CGAACTGTTGCTGGAGTAAGGCGAGCATCCACCGGCGATGCGCGTTGAGAAACGCGCCGAATGCTTCGGGACGCGATGGATCGAATTGCGGCGCCTGCCAATTGATGGCAGGGGGGGTCACCGCGGCATCGACGACGGCACTCCTGTCGGCAGGACGGTGGACATGCGCACCGTAGTAGCGATTGCCTTCGAAGACGATGCCGCGCGCCTGCCCATAGCCCGGAGCAAGTTCGTGGCGGCCTTGCGGATCGCGCTTCACCTGGTACCCGTATGCCGCGCTCCCTTCGACATAGAAGTGGTTGTTGCGCAGAACAACGTCCTTCGCCCAGCCCTTCCAATCGCCAAGGATCATCATTTGCACGGTGAGTTCCTTGCCCACGTAGATGGCATTGTCGTGAATGAGAGTGTTCTCGGTGGGTCCGGCCAGATCAAAGATACGCTCGCGGTCGTTGCGGCTGATGTTGTAGCGGACGATGGTACCGATGTTGCCGATGTTGAATTTGGGCGGGTGGCCGCCATCGCTGCAGATGAGGATGAATCCGCCTTCGTTATCGTGGCCGTAGTTGTACTGGAAGATGGTGTTGCGGGAGTTGTAGTCGGAATCGAAGCCGTGGCCATCCTTGGTTGTCCTGGTGGAAGCGGCCTCGTTGAGTTGGAGGAGGGTATTGTCGCTGGACCAGGGCCAGATTCCGGCATTGTAGCTGTCGGCGCGGCTGTTGGCGTCGCGTGAAATGTTGTGCTCCACGAGTGCACCATCGGAGGCCCATACGACGATGCCATCGCCGCCGATGTCCTGGACGAAGTTGTCGCGGACAACGACATTGAGGTTAGGATGCCACCGCTCGCGGACCCAATAATAGCTGTGCAGGAGGATGCCGGAGCGGTCGACTTTCCACACGATGTTTTTTTCCACCAGGAGCCCTTCGAATCGCGTTCGCTTGTTCTCACCCTGATTGCGAAGAATAATGCCGCCGTTGTCTTTGTCCTTGTGCGTACCGTTGACATCGTGCACGTAGAGTCCGGACAGAACGATGCCGCGCGCGGGGCCGAAGTCGTCGAGGAGGACGTATGCACCGCGCCGCACCGCAACCGCGGCGCCGGTATTGGTGAGTTCGAGGTTCCGCAGTTCGACATGCTCCACGTTGTGCAGAAAGACGGCGTTTTCGGTGCGGCCATCGGCATCTATGCGCGGGAGCGGACCGCGGCCGTAGCGGTCAATGACAAGCGGCTTGCCCGCGGCGCCGGAGGAACGAATGGTCAACTGGCCGGACCAGCGGGATCCGCTACGCAGAAGGACACGATCGCCGGGGAGCAGTCGTGCTTCGTTCACCTTCTCCAGCGAGCGCCATGCAGCCGTTGCCGATGTTCCGCGAGCCGCATCGTTTCCGCGGGCGGAATCGACGTAGTATGTAGCGGCAAACGCACCGCTAGCGACACACAGCAGTAGCAATCCCCTCGGCAGCATGACACGATTATGGCTTTTTCGTGGCGGGTTGTGCCGGTTGCTCCTGCGTCGCTTCTTCAGGCAGCGGATCGGGAGTATCGAACTTGATGGTGGCCTCGGCGCCGAACTTGCGGTAGAGGCGGAATTCCACTTCGTTCTTCACGAGGTTCTTGCCCTCGCGCATGCGGATTTGCGCGCGCAAGGGGAGCACGTGCTCTGACTCTCCGATCTTGATGAAATCGAAATCGAGCAAGGTGGAAGCCTGCTGGACGGGGAAACTGGCGGGGATGTTTACCGCTTCCATTGTGATGCGGCTCACCGAGAGGTAATCGGCATCGACGTAGATCTGGCCTTGATAGGCGGGGACGATGCTCATGGTGCGCTGGTAATCGATGCGGTACTTTGACTTCGCTTGCGACACCGCATAGCGGTAGACATGATTGCGCCGGCCGCGCAGGGTTACCCAGCGATCCCAGCGAAAGTGTGTTTCGCTTTCGGGTTCGAACACTTCGCGCATGAGTGTTCCGAATTCCCCGGAGGAAGAGGAACCGCCGAGTTTGTCGTGCGAGATGTCCGTCGGGCGGCCGTTGATGAGCACGACTTTGTAGTCTTCCTTCTGTTCGAAGTAGGTGAGACGTTCGGTGATGGTGTCGAGGGTGCGCCAGAATTCGAGGCCGGTGGGATCGTCGTAGCGGCGCGTCACCTGGACGCAGATGAAGTCGGGGAGGCGCTTGGAATAGCCCAGCGCGTATTTGGTGACTTCACCGAGGATACGCTGCTGCTCCTCGGCGGAAGGAGGAGGAATGGTGGGAGCAACGGGCTTGGGGGCAGGCGCCGCAGGCTTCGGGAGCGACTTGGATGCTTCGGCGAGGGTACGCAGCATCTCGACAGTGCGGGGGCCGATGCCGAGGCCCTGCCAGGTTTCGATGGTGCGCTCGTCGAGTCGCTCACTGAGCGAGACTTTCTTGAGGTATTCGGCAACCTGCTTGTCGGGGTGCTTGAGGCGGATGGAGGACTCCATGAAGCTGGTGAGTTGACGGATGGTCAACTTCATCTGCGCCAGGGCGGATACGGCAAACAGCAGGAATAGAAAAGAGACGCGCAGCAGCCTCATGCTTCTATCATCTCTCAGGATGGCGGCCTGCACGCGGGGCGGTCAATGTTTTCCGTGGCTGTGGCGGATCAAGGACATCATCTTGAGGTTGATCACCAGGAAGCGCCACGCCTGCCAAGGCAGGAAAGTACGAAGGAACAAGGTGAAACGCGTTGGTTTTGTAGCGTAGATCCAGTGGGGGCCTTCCATACGTCACTCCGGAATCAGCGACCAAGCGGGCCGCATTTGTGCTTTGTACAGGAACATGTGGTGGAGCAGGATTTTGATCCAATGC
>CALFYN010000443.1 GCA_937952345.1 uncultured Acidobacteriota bacterium | reverse complement strand
CAGCGGCTAGGTTCCGCCGCTACGGCCCTTGCAAAATATCGTCCCGTTGATCGTCCCCGCCGCCGCCTCCGGTTCCGGATTTGTATAGCTCGTCGTACCGGTCAATGAAGCCGATGATCAAATCCCGCTCCCCGGTGGGCCGGAGTTTCGCCATCATACGCATGTCACGGATTACACCCGACACTACATAATGCACTGACTGCTGGAGCGGTTTCTGATGCTTATCTAGCGCTTTCAGGAGGACACCATAAAGATAGGCCGGATGCGATTCCTCCTTGCCTGGCCGTTGGTCATCCTTAGCTTTCTTATCTTTCTTTTTCTCCTTCTCCTTCTTGCGCTTGGATTTGTCATCCTTCGATTTCTTCTCGCGGATGTCTGTAAGATCTTGAACTGGCATAATTCTCCCTTAACGAATTATTGAAGTTTCATTACCGCCGTCAGCCTTCGCGAAGGCACCGGCAGCCTGTAATACCGCACCGCCTCATCCGAGCCGGTCGCGACTTTCCAATCCTCAATCGCAGTCAATGCCTGCTCACGAGCCACCCTCCACTCCCCGTTCCCCGCCGCGTGCAACGCCTGCGTCAGCAACAACAGCGCGTAGCTGATATCCTCGTGATCCTTCGCCTCCCGCGCAAACCGCACCGCCTGCCGCGCATGCTCCACGGCAAGCCCCGGCTTCCCCGCCGCACGGTATGCCGTCGCCAGCGCCTCATGAATCACCGCCAGCCGCCCCTTTTCGGAAGAATATTCCCCCAATAATCCCGGGCAAATCGCCAGCGCTTTTTCCACCCGTTCCGGCTCCCCGTACTTCAAACACAAATTCAGCCGCAGCCCCTGCGCCACCCCCCGTTGCCCCTTCTCCTCCGCCTCCGCCTGCAACCGCTCCAGCCGCGTGAAGGACTCCTCGAACCGCAGGAGCGCAAACTCAAGCCCCGCCATCTCGTTCTCCCAGGCGCTACGCACCGTGTCATTCGCGTATCCCCCCGCCGCCATTTCCCGCAGCGCCCCGTGCGCCTCCTCCAACCTCCCATCGCTCCGCAACGCCCGCGCCCGCCACATCACGTAATTCTGTTCCGTCTGCCGGTCCCCCGTCGAACGAAAATAAGCCGCCGCATCCGTGAATGCCGCCACAGCTTCCGTAAAGCGCCCCTGTTGCATCGCCAATTTCCCGATATCCGTTTTCACTGCCGCAATATCTCCCGCATCCTGACTCCGCGCCAGCAGCCGATCCAACTCGACCTTCGCCGCGTCCAACTCCTCCAAAGCCCGCAACACGTTCACGTAATACCGCCGCGCCTGAATCGACCGGGAAATGTCGCCCGAGGCCTCAAAGAACGCACTCGCTTCCTTCCCATACTCCAATCCGCGCTCCCGCGCCGCCTTTCCGGTCTGATACGCCGCCAGATTCGTCATGTTCATCTTCGCCAGCGCCTCCGTCCGTTTCGCCCCATGCCGCTGCGCCAGCGCCACCGCCCGCAAAAACAAAGCTTCCGCCTCCTCATACTTTCTTTGCGAAAAAGGAACCATCCCGAGGTCAGCCAATCCGCGCGCCGCCAACGCGCCCAATCCCTTCTCCTCCGCCAGCGCCACCGCCTCCCGAGCCAGCACCTCCGCCTCCGCCCCCTTCCCCTGGTAATCGATCCGCCGCGCCTGCAAGAGCTTCGACTGGATCTCCAGCGGCGCACTGCCGATCTGCCTCCCCACCGCCTCCGCCATCTTCGCCTCGCGCACCGCATCATCCGTGTTCACGGCCAATTCCGCACGCGTCAGATGCAGCATCCCCATCCCTTCCGAGTTCTGCGTCACCGCATACATCTTCTCCGCCCGGTCCAGCAGTCCTCCCGCCTCCTCGCCTTTCCGTGCCGCATGCAGCAGAGCCGCCAGTCGCATCGCCGCCGATGGCTGCGCATCATCCCGCGCCAGCACGTCCCGGTACGCTGCCATCGCCTCCTTCGCTCGCCCCGCCCGGTCATACAGCCGCGCCAGATCCAACATCGCCCCCGTCCGCCCCGACGCCGGCACGCTTCCCACCCGCGCCCGCATTGCTTCCGCCGCTTTCTCCCAATTCCCCGTCAGATAATACTTCGTCGCCTCCCGCAACAGCCGTTCATGCCGCGCCCATGCCGCCCCATCCAGCGCTTTCACCAACTCCTCGCGAGCTTTGTCCCGCTGATCCAGTTCCTGATACGCCTCCGCCAGCCGGCAACGCGCCGCGGCGTACGACGGCTCCGCCCCTACTGCCATTTCCAGTAATTGTGCCGATTTATGATAAGAACCATCGGAAAGCGCAACCACCGCATCCCGGTATAAACGCGCCGCCTGCTCCTTCACCGTCCTCTCCGGAATCCAATCGAGCCCCACCCACCCCAACAAACCGCAGGCCACCACCCCCGCCGCCACCCGCCACCCAACCCCCGGCATGCGCGGCATACGCATCGCCCGCCGCACCGGCTTCGTGCTCTCCAGCGCCGCCACCAACTCCGCCCCCGATGCAAACCGCTTCCGCGGATCTATCTCCAGGCACCGCAGAATCGCCGCTTCCCAAACCCGCGGCACTTCCCCCAACCGGCTCGGAGCCACCACCGCTTCCGTCATCCGCCGCGCCGCAATCTGCAATGGCGAATCCGACGCATGCGGCGTCGTTCCCGTCGCCATCTCATACATCAGCACCCCCAGCGCATAAAAATCCGCCGCCGCCGTCAATTCCTTCCCTTCCAGTTGCTCCGGAGCCATATATGCCGGAGTCCCCGCCGCAAACCCCGATCCCGTCGCGATCGTGTCCCCTCCCGCCGTGCTCCGCGCCACCCCGAAATCCGTCACCACCGCCCTCAATCTTCCGCCCGCGTCTTTGCCCAGAATCACGTTCGAACTCTTCAGGTCCCGGTGCATGACCCGCGCCGCGTGCGCCGCATCCAGCGCCGCCGCCACTTGTCGGATCACCGGAAGCGCCGCCTCGAATGGCAACGTTCTTTCCCGCTTCAGCAGCGCCGACAGGGTCTCCCCCTCCACGAACTCCATCGTCAAAAAATCGATGGTCCGCCCCGCGCCCAAATCGCTCGAAAAGAAATCGTACACGCGGCAGATCCCAGGGTGCGTCACTTGCCGCGCCAGGCTGATCTCCCTTCGGAATCGCGCCGCTCCGTCCGCATTTGCCGCAATCTCCGCCCGAATCGTCTTGATCGCCACCATCTCGCCCAGTCGCATGTCCTCGGCCTGATACACCTCCCCCATGCCGCCCGATCCCACCATCCGTATCACGCGAAAACGCTTCGCCAGCATCTGCCCCACCACCACTTTCGCTGGTCCCTCCGCCGCCGTCTGCAAGATCCCCTGCGGCAGCGGATTGCGGTCAATCAACGCTACCGAAGGGTCATTCGCCAGCAACCGCTCCACCTCCGCCCGCAGTTCCCCATCGTCTCCGCACTGCGCCGACAGATACTCCTCCCGCTCACTCGCCGCCAGCCCATCGAGTTCGATAAAAAGATCCTTTACTTTTTCCCAGCGTTCCGGAGACATACCCCTCTCTCAATAGATCTCTGAGAGTGTATCACCGAAACCGCGAATCCCAAACAAAAAAACACACCTCAAAACAAAAAGGACCCCATTCCCCGCGCTTTTCCGCATTAACCGTGATGCCGCGCCCCTATTTATCCCATGCTGGATCATGCATCTTGACCGCTTCGAGATGGCCCGCCCGCCGAGGTGTAGGCGAACGGCAACAGTTTCGGTCCCCAGCGGGCGACCAGCCCTGGGCGGGTTTTGCCGGTTACCGCATCGACCTGTCGCCCTTGCCGGTAGTTGCTTCTGACACTGACCGGCCGCGGCTGGTCGCACCATCCAATTCTCTTTGTCACGCCGCCTGCACATTCCTATTGCCTGCCCATACAAGCTGTGATATTCATATGAGTAACCCATATGAGCAACCAAAAGACGGAGATCT
>CALFYN010000442.1 GCA_937952345.1 uncultured Acidobacteriota bacterium | reverse complement strand
CGAGAGGGGGGCGTTTACTGGCGCACTCACGCAGAAAATCGGCCGATTTGAGATGGCCAACAAGGGAACGCTGTTCCTGGACGAAGTAGGCGACATCCCGCTGGAATTACAGCCGAAGCTGCTCCGCGCCTTGCAGGAGAAGGCCTTCGAACGGTTAGGCGGCACCAAGACGATTCCCATCGACGTGCGGCTGGTAGCGGCTACAAACCGCAATCTGACCCAGATGATGGGCGATAAGCTCTTCCGCAGCGATCTCTACTATAGGCTGAAGGTTTTCCCGATCACCACTCCGCCGTTGCGCGACCATCCCGAGGACATCCCGGTTCTAGTGCGGCACTTCACCAAGAAGTATGCACGGGAAATGAACAAAGAGATCTACAAGATCCCGGTGGAGACCATGCGCGCACTGATGAGTTGGAGTTGGCCGGGCAATGTGCGTGAATTGGAGAACTTCATTGAACGCTCCGTAATTCTTTCGCCGGGGGCCAACCTTCGTGCTCCGCTTTCCGAGATCCGAGCGGAACCCGGTGCCGCCGCAAGCACTAATACGCTGGAACAAGTGGAACGGGAACATATCGTGAAGGTGCTACGCGAGTGCAATGGCGTGGTGACCGTTGCCGCTGCGAAGCTTGGCTTGCACCGCACGACGCTGAACGCCATTATGCGAAAGCTCGATATTACGCGAAAAGAACTCTAAAGCACGATGCTGATGGCGATTCTGGCCTGGGGATCCCTTCGATTGTGCAGGTAGTACCCATCGTTGTAGTCCACGTAGACATCATCGAATTCATACCAGGTCGCGGACCAGTATTCCGGCCATGGATCGACCATCAGAAAGGAATAATCACGGTAGACAAAGCGCGGATAGCCCATGTAGATCGTGGGGCGGGAACGAATGCGAAAAGTGTTCTGGGAACCGAAGTCGATCTGGAATCGGTCTTGCGGAATGAGATAGCCCCCATAGCCTCCACGCTGTGCCCAAGTGCGATGTTGGGAAGACCATCGTTGTGCCCGGTGGTGCCACCATGTGTTCCGTGGCTGCCATGCTCCACTCCGTACCCATCCCCGATTCTCCTGCCATAGCCGAGCCTGTTGCTGCGCCCGTTTCTGTGGCCACGACTCCATGGCGCGCTCCCGCTGTTGGCCATCTTGTCCCCAGTTAGCTTTCTTCTTCGAAGCCGGCGAGGCTCCACGGGGCTTTTCCTCTGGCCCGCCGCGATGATCGTCCTGTGTGAAAACAGTCGCCGCTGCAACGAGCATCAGGAATAGGACGGCTATACCAGGTATCATCAGGGGTTTCATCGGATCTACTTCCTCTTTTCGGGTTGCCGCGGGGTACGTTGTGGACTGCTAGGCCGGGCCCCGTTTTCGCTTTTTACGGGAAGCCTGTATGGCGAGATAGCGCGGATCATCCAGAATCATGCGGCGTACCCGGTCCCCAGGCTCACGCCAATCGCGAATATAGACACCAGCCTGATCGATGGCCAACACCTCCGCGCGCTTCTCCTCAATCATGGCGAGGATGGCTTCTGTATCCGCGCGCTTGGGGCCGGATTGCTTGCTGGCAACAGAGCGGAAGGAGGAGGACATGCGATCGAATTCCTCATCGACGCGAATGCGGATCGCTTCGGCCCATTCAATTTGACTGCCGGTGCCGTAAAGTGGGCCATTCCGGCGCTCGGTAGTTGGGGAAGGCGGGGCGCCGCCCTCGTCTTCCCATGTGTCAATTTCCTTCTTCATCAGCGCACGCTCCTGCTTGGTCAAACCGCCAACAGCGGTGTGCCGGCTACTCTGTCCACCGCGGCAAGGGCGCGCCGCTGGAGATGTCTCATCTGAGACATGATCAGAATCGCGCCGCCCGCAACGGCATACTTGATCCACAGATTGTGATGAGGCGCCCCGATTTCCCATGAAGCCGCTGAACTGAGGAGCGTCACCAAAGCTGCAGAGTACAACCAGATCCTGCGAGGCGCCGTCCAGCCGTAAGGCAGTAGTCCGGTGCCCCCATGCGAAACACGAAGGATCGTTTTTATCCGGATTCGGAACGCACGAAGTGCATTCTTCATAGAGATCCTGGCTTTCTTTTGTTACTTTGCGACTTTCTCCCGGGCATCTCTGAATCGTGTGGACCATTCATCCGCCTGCTCCTCAGCTTCTTCCTTGGCCACGCCATAGCGCTCCTGGATGCGGCCG
>CALFYN010000441.1 GCA_937952345.1 uncultured Acidobacteriota bacterium | reverse complement strand
CGCAAAGCCGGTGTTTGAGCATCGGGATTCGCCGGTGCGCTACGCGCCCGGCAGAATCGCTGGGGCTCCCTACTTGCTGTACATGAAGGAAGGACAGTTGCTGGCGCATCGCTTCGATCCCTCCGTTCCACGGCTCGTGGGAGGTTCTGTCCCTGTGGCGAATCAGGTAGGTGCTACGTCGTTTCACATCTCTCCAGCCGGGACTTTAGTCTACAGAGCCGCCGAGGAAAAGCATCAGATGAGTTGGGTGGACCGGAGCGGGAAGACTATCTCCCGGGTTGGTGAGGCAGGGTGGCTGCATCGCTTCTCTCTGTCGCTTGCTCCAGATGACAGTAAGGTGGCCATCGCGATCCGTGGGGAGAGTCAGGAAGGAATCTGGGTTTTCGATCTGTTGCGGGGAACGCACTCCCGGTTGACATTCGCAACGCGTGACAATTACCCGGTATTTTCACCAGACGGCTCGCGGCTCGCATTCGTGGCGGACGGCAAGCTTGCGATTCAGGTCGCCGATGGAACGCGCCAAGTGGATTCGCTTGGCATTCCAGTAACACCGTATAGCTGGTCGCCGGATGGAAAGTGGCTGGCGGGCTCGGTTTATTCCGATGGCATCGTGCTCGTTCCAATGAGTGGAGACCGCAAGCCGATTACGATCATTCCCGCTGGCTCGTTCTACCGGGGCCAGCCTTCCATTTCTCCTGACAGCCGGTGGTTGGCCTATGTGTCAAACGAGACCGGCCGCGATGAGGTGTATGTGCAGCGGTTGACGCTCGATGGAACGGGTACACAGGCAAAGGTACAGATCTCGACCGAAGGTGGGGCTGGTCCGCGCTGGGGGGCCAATGGGAAGGAACTGTTCTTCCGGAGTAGGGGAAGGCTGATGACGGTACGGGTGGAGACAGCAGGGGAGGACTTGCGAGCTGGGAAACCTGAGGTGTTGTTCTCCACCAAAGCCACAGCGTATCAGCCGGCTCGAGATGGACAGCGGTTTCTGGTGCTGACTCCGGTGGAGGAAATCGATGCTGCCCCAATAACGGTGGTATTGAATTGGGAGGTTCGGTTGAAGAACCGATTGGGGAAATGATGCTATCCACGGGCAGCAAATTAGGGCCGTATGAGATTCTCGCCGAGATTGGAAAAGGCGGGATGGGCGAGGTGTACAAGGCGCGGGATACGCGGCTCGATCGTGTTGTTGCGTTGAAGGTGGCGCAGGAGAATTTCAGCGAGCGGTTTGAGCGGGAAGCGCGGACGATTGCGCAGTTGAATCATCCGAATATTTGCACGCTGTTCGATGTGGGCCCGAATTATCTGGTGATGGAGTACATCGAGGGCTCGGCTTTGTGCGGGCCGCTGGGGTTTGAGAAGGCTTTGGAATATGCGGTGCAGATTTGCGATGCGCTGGATGCGGCGCATAGCAAGGGGATCACGCATCGGGATCTGAAGCCGGCGAATGTGCTGGTGACGAAATCGGGGCAGGTGAAGCTGCTGGATTTTGGGTTGGCGAAGCAGGCGCAGACGGTGGGTGTGGATGACAAGACACTGGCGGCGGGGTTGACGGGGAAGGGGCAGTTGGTGGGGACGCTGCAGTATATGGCTCCGGAGCAGTTGAAGGGGAAGGATGCGGATGCGCGGAGCGATATTTTTTCGTTTGGGCTGGTGTTTTATGAATTGCTGAAGGGGCGGCGGGCGTTTGAGGCAGAGGATGCGGCGACGTTGATCACTGCCGTCATGAGTGCGGAACCGGAGCCGATCTCCGGGGACAAGCATATAGTTCCATCGGGAGTAGAGAAGGTATGGGCGCGCTGCCTAGCGAAAGATCCGGAAAAGCGGTGGCAATCGGCCCGCGATCTGAAGGCGGCGCTGTTGGTGGCCGCGGAAGCAGTCCGGCCAGTAGAGACGGTAGTGCAGCGGAGCAGAACGGGATGGGCTGTGTCCGCTTTGCTGGCGGCAATGGTCATCGGGCCTGCGGCTTGGTTTCTAAAGCCCGAAGCAGATCCCGAGGTTATGGAACTCGAGGTCCACCCGCCGCCCGGGCATACGCTTGGACGGTACTTTGACATCTCGCCGGATGGCCGCAGGCTTGCGTTTGCCGCTCGCGCGCGGGATGGGAAGTCCATGTTGTGGATTCGGGACTTGGACAGCAGTGATCCAAAGCTGCTGGCAGGGACTGAGGGAGGCGACTTCCCCCGCTGGTCACTAGACTCCCGTTCCATTTTTTTCAGCTCTGGAGGCGTCACCAAGAAGATCTCGCTGGATCGTCAGGCGGTGGAAAAGCTCACTGACACTGCGGCGGGATACTCCATTGCGTGGGACTCCATGGGCGGAATCATCTTCACAAAGGATGACATTCTGCAGCACCTGCCGGTGAATGAAGCCATGCCGAGGCCAATCTATGCGCTGGACAAGACACGAAACGAGCGCCAACAGATTGGCCCGGCTTTGCTGGACGATGGGAAGCGTCTCCTCTATCTCAGTTATGGTGAACCGGTGCGCGTCATGCTGGGATCGCTCGACGGCGCCGCGCCCAAACCCGTGTTTGAGCATCAAAGTTCGATGGTGCGCTATGCGCCCGGCAGAATCGCAGGGGCTCCATACGTGCTGTACTCCAACGAGGGACAGTTGGTGGCCCACAGGTTCGATCCCTCCGTTCCGCGGCTTGTGGGTAGTCCGGTTCCCGTGGCCAGTCAGATAGGATTTGGGTGGTTTCAACTCTCCCCATCTGGGACTCTGGTGTACAGGAAAGGCGCAGACGGTAGGAAGACTCAGTTGCGTTGGGTGGACCGGAAAGGGGAGACCATCTCCAACCTGGGTGAGACAAGCGAGTATCTCTCCCTCTCACTTGCCCGGGATGACAGCAAGGTGGCCATGGGAAGATACGAGGGGGGCAAAACGGGAATCTGGGTCTACGACCTGCAACGTGGGACGTTGTCGAGGCTGTCTCCCCCAGCAGGGAAGATACCCGGTCCCGTACTTTCACCGGACAGCTTGAAAGTCGCCTCTTACCAGAAGGATCAACTCGTCATCCAGACCGTCAACGGAACGGGCGAAGCGGAATCGCTCGGCATTGATGTGTTCCCATATCGCTGGTCGCCGGATGGGAAGTGGCTGGCAGGCTTCGATCTGATCTCCCAAGGCATTGTGCTGGTTCCACTCACTGGAGACCGGAAGCCGATTCCATTTCTTCCGAGGGGTTCTTTCTCCCAGGTCCAGCCTTCCATTTCCCCCGATAGCCGCTGGTTGGCCTACACGTCCAGAGAGACGGGCCGTGATGAGGTGTACGTGCAGCGTTTGGCCGTTGATGGAAACAGGCCACGGGTGAAGGTTCAGGTTTCCACGAACGGAGGCAGCCATCCTCAGTGGAGCCCCAACGGGAAGGAGTTGTTCATCCGTAACAACAACAGCCTGTGGGCGGTGAAAGTAGAAACCGCAGGGGAAGAGTTCCGCGCCGGCAAGCCGGAACTCTTGTTCTCGACTACAGCTACCGAATACCAGCCGTCGCGAGACGGCCAGAGGTTCCTGATGCTGGTTCCGGTGGAATCCGAATATACGCGGATTACCGTGGTGGTGAACTGGGAGGTTCGGTTAAAGAACCGATTGGGGAAATGATGCTATCCACGGGCAGCAAATTAGGGCCGTATG
>CALFYN010000440.1 GCA_937952345.1 uncultured Acidobacteriota bacterium | reverse complement strand
CTTTGCCAGCCGCGCCCCCGTGGCGAAGTATTGCTCCATCTCCGGCGTCCCCAAATTTCCCCTAACCTCTTGCAGAACAGCTATATAGCGATCAAGAGCAGCGCCAATTTCGGACTCATTCGTGGCGATGATGTCACGCCATACCTCATAAGTGCTCATCGCCAATCTAGTCATATCTATAAGCCCTGGACCTACCGCTGCCTTAGTACTATTAGCCCGCGACACAGCAACGGCCAGCGCCGTAGATGCAATTTGAGGAACATGAGAACAGCAAGCCACAACACGATCATGTTCCGCCGGCGTGAGGCTCGTTAGCCGGCATCCGAATCCCAATACGAACTCCCGAAACGCATCCAGATTCGAGCGCTCCACTCCGCCTCCGGGTGTCAGGATGTAGGATCGATCCCGGAACAGATTCGCATCCGCCGATTCCACTCCACGAGACTCCTTGCCGGCCATCGGGTGCCCCCCCAGAAAGGAACCCGCCGGCAGGTGAGCCTCCGCAGTGCGCACAATCTGCACCTTCGTGCTTCCCGCATCCGTCACCACCGCTTCCGGCCCCAGAAACGGGCCGATACGCGGAATCACCTCCAGGATCTGCGAAATGGGCTGCGCCAGATAAACCAGATCCGCCCGCCGTATGCCATCCTCGAACGACACCCCTTCATCGATCACGCCCAGCCGCTTCGCCGTCTCCAGCGTCCGCGCCGAGCTGACCCCGAGAATCGTGCCCGAAAACCCGCCCGCGCGCAGCGCCAGGGCGAACGATCCGCCGATCAGCCCCACCCCGGCAATGGTGACAGTCCGAATCATCCCTAGATCTCGCGATCCACGGCCGAGGCGATCATTTTCAGCTGCCGCATCATTTCGCTGAACTGCTGCGGGAACAGGGACTGCGCCCCATCGCTGAGCGCCTTGTCCGGATTCGGATGCATCTCCACCAGAATGCCATCGGCGCCGGCGGCCACCGCGGCCCGCGCCATCGGGATCACCTTGTCGCGCCGTCCCGTGCCGTGCGACGGATCGGCCATCATCGGCAAGTGGCTCAGCTTCTTCACCACCGGAATCGCCGAGATGTCCATCGTGTTTCGCGTGTAGCTCTCAAACGTCCGGATCCCCCGCTCGCAGAGGATCACGTTGTAGTTCCCCCCGGCAAGCAGGTATTCCGCCGAAAGCAGCAGCTCTTCGATAGTCGCCGAAATGCCACGCTTCAGCAGAACGGGGATGCGCGATTTACCCAATTCCTTCAGCAGATTGAAGTTCTGCATATTGCGCGCGCCCACCTGAAACAGATCCACATATTCCGACATCATCGGAATCTGCGTGTGATCCATCACCTCGCTCACAACGAACAGATGGTTGCGGTCGGCGGCGTCGCGCATCATGCGCAGCCCTTCCTCGCCCAGTCCCTGGAAACTGTAGGGAGACGAGCGCGGTTTGAACGCCCCGCCGCGCAATCCCTTCGCCCCAGCCTTGGCCACCAGTTCCGCGGACTGCTCGATCTGATCGCGGTTCTCCACGCTGCACGGTCCGCCGACGACGACCACGCTACGCCCCCCGATTTCCACGCCTTTGATGGAGAATTGCGTCCCCGATGGCTTGAAACTGCGGCTGGCGAGCTTATAAGGCGAAATAATCCGGTGGCATTCCTTGACGCCCTCCATCAATTCCAGATCCCGCGGGTCGATATCTTCCTTGGGCCCCACGCAGCCCAGCACCGTGTGCACGACGCCCGTCGAGCGGTGCACCGTGAACCCGTTGGTCACCAGCTTGTCGATGACGTGCTGGATGCTCTGCTCCGAGGCGCCTTCTTCCATGACTACGAACATAGGCTACGATTCCTTTTCCGGGCTCTTGGCCGCCTGCATGCGCACGCGCTGCAGCGTACGCATTTCATCGATGATCCGTTCGAAAACCCGCTTCACGGCGTCCGAGGGCATGGGACCGGGGTTGTTCTCGGTAACATTGCGGAACACGTCGTCCTCGCGCTTCGGCTCGTAGACGGGCATGGTCATCTGCTGCTTGATCTTGCCGATGTGTTCGACAACGCTCGCCCGCTCATTGAGGCAAGCCACGATTCTGCGGTCAATATCGTCGATCGACCGGCGGTGCTCAGCCAGCAGTTGCGTCGCTTCTTCCTGGGTCACGCCGTCACTCCATGCAAGGCAGTGGACAGGCTGCGGGCAAATGCTTCCAGTTTCGCTTCCAGGTCCGGGTTGTGCAGATTCTGTTCCACCAGCCGCACAAACGCGCTGCCCACCACCACCCCATCGGCGAGCTTCCCTACTTCCGCCGCCTGCTCCGGCGTCGAGATGCCGAATCCCACCGCCAGCGGAGTGTCCGTCACCGCCCGCATGTTGCGCACCAGCGTATCGAGCGACGTTTCGATGTTCTGCCGCTCTCCGGTCACCCCGGTGCGCGATACCAGATACACGAATCCGGTCGAGTATTTGGCCACCAGTTCCAGCCGCCGCTGCGGACTGGTCGGCGATGCCAGAAACACCGTATCCAACCCCGCCGCGCGGATCGCCGCCACGGTCTTGTCCGCCTCTTCCACGCTCAAATCCGTCAGCAGGCAGCCGTCAATGCCGCGCCGTTTGGCATCCCGCGCCAGAGCCTCGACGCCGAACCGCAAAATCGGATTGAGGTAGGAGAACAGCAGCAACGGGATCTCCGAGCGCGTGCGGATCTGTTCGGCGATCTCCAGCACCGTGGCCACGGATGTACCCGCCGCCAGCGCGCGCTCGGATGCCGATTGGATCACCGGACCGTCGGCAATGGGGTCGGAAAACGGCACCCCCAGTTCCACCAGATCCACTCCGCCACGCTCCAGCGCCGCCACCAGGTCGGGCGTGCGGTCCGGCGTCGGATCGCCGGCGGTGATGTAGGCCACCAGGGCCGGCCGTTTCTGTTCGCGCAAACGCTGAAACAGGGCTTTAATGCGCATAATCGGGTCCTTGTGCGTCCAGTTCCACGAAATTCTCGCGGTAAATATCGATGTCCTTGTCCCCACGGCCGGAAAGATTGACGATGTGGATCTCTCCCTTGGCCTGCGGCGCGCGCCGGATGGCCTCGGCAATGGCATGCGAGGACTCGAGCGCGGGGATGATCCCCTCGGTCCGCGCCAGCCGCCGCGCTGCTTCCAGCGCTTCCTCATCGCCGATCGACGTGTACTCGGCGCGATGCTGGTCATGCAGCCACGCGTGCTCCGGGCCGATCATTGCATAGTCGAGCCCCGCCGACACCGAATGCGTCAGCGAGATCTGCCCGTCGTCATTCTGCAGCAGGTAGCTGTAGGCGCCATGCAGAACGCCCGGCGATCCGCCGCTGAACCGCGCCGCATGTTCGCCCAGCTTGCTTCCCTGCCCTCCCGCCTCGATGCCGATCAGGCGCACCGCAGTGTCGGCAATAAAAGGATGGAAGATGCCGATCGCGTTGCTGCCGCCGCCCACACAGGCATAGATGGCCTCCGGCAGGCGCCCTTCCGCTTCCAGAATCTGGCGCCGCGCCTCCACGCCGATGACGCGGTGAAAATCGCGAACCATCATCGGATAAGGATGCGACCCTAACGCCGAGCCCAGCAGGTAATGCGTCGTCGAGATGTTCGTCACCCAATCCCGCATCGCTTCACTGATGGCGTCTTTCAGGGTCCGGCTGCCCGATGCCACGCCGCAGACACGAGCCCCCAGCAGGCGCATGCGG
>CALFYN010000439.1 GCA_937952345.1 uncultured Acidobacteriota bacterium | reverse complement strand
GGCGGCGGAGTCGGGGTCGAGGCGGTGGATATGAATGCCGTAGCCGGTGGCGGAGGAGAGGTCGAGGCGGGTGGAGCAGAGAATGCGGATATGATCGATGGCGGCGAGGCTGCGAACGAAGGGGAGGACACCTTCGGCGGAGGCGACGGATTCGAAATTGTCGAGGTAGACGGCGAGGGGGCCGGCGTGCTCCCTGGCGGTGAAGGCGAGACGGTGGCGGACCTCTTCGGCGGATTTGAGGGAGAGATCGCCGAGCGCGGCGGCGCAGGCGGCGAGGAACAAGGGCAGTCCGGTGGCGGCGCTGAGATCGACGAAGAGGGCGGCGGCGGATGGGTGAGCGGAGAGGTACTGGCGGAGGGCGGCCTTGCAGAGTTCGGTTTTGCCGATGCCGGGTGCTCCGGAGACGTAGAGGAGTGTGGCGGCTGGGGCGGCGAGGTTGCGGGCGAGTTCGGCGGTGTGATCGGTGCGGCCGAAGAAGGCATCGTGGCGGGGGGCGAGGGCCGGGGAATCGGCGCGGAGCAGGTTGGGGTGGTGAACGGGCGAGGCAGGGAGCGAGTTGGCGAGGAGGAGATTGAGCTTCTGGTCGATGACGATTTTCCAGAGTTTGTCGCGATCGGCGAGGGCGGCGGAGATCTGGATGGGGAGATGGGCGGGGAGCCGCTCGATGAGGGCGTCGCGGAGAACGGGGTCCGTGGGCGGCGTGTCGAGTCGGAGGATGCCTTTGGTGTCGAGACGGATGAGGATAAGGATGAGGACGGGACCGACGGCTTGTTCGACGGTGAGGGCGTCGTTGCGGATGAAGCGGGTGAGGAGGGAGGCGTCGGTGAATTCGGGGAGATCGTCTTTGCGGAGGCGGGCGGCCCAACGGTCGAACCATGCGGAGTAGTAGGAGCGATCGGATTCGGGGAGCGTGGGGAGGAAGTCGTGGCGGATGGCTTGGAGCGTGGCGGCGAGGGCCTCGCGGAAGACGCCGCGGAGGGAGCCGGCGTCGGCGGTTTTGACGCGGTCGTAGGCTGCGCCGGCGATGAAATTGCCGAGATTCCCGGCGAAGGTTTCGGGGATTTTCTTGAGGCTATCGTTGGTGGAGAGATCGAGCAGGGTGAGGAGTGCGTCACCGCCGTAGGCGGCCATGGCGGCGGCTGCCGGCCCAGCGAAGAAAAAGGCAGTGGCGCAGCCGGCGGCTTTCAGGGCATAAGACGCCATTTTGCCGGAATTGCCGGAATTGGCGAGCATGGGGAGAATGATAGCCCAGGCGGGGGCGGGTTGTCATTCCGATTGTGGGAAATGGCGGTCACGCCGCATAGAGGAGTTGTGCGTCTTTCAGGACTTGCGGGCGAATCCAGGGCTTCAGGCCGTTCTTGTTGACAAGATCGACCGGGCGATGGAAGAGCGCCTCCAGGTCTTCTATCAACGCGCCGAATTTGACAATCCCGATACGGGCTTGCGGGGTGAATTCCACGAGGATGTCGATATCGCTGTCCGGGCGCAATTCCCCGCGTGCCGCGGAACCGAAGACCATCAGTTCCTTGACCCCGTAGCTCTGGCAAATGGCGCGGAGCGAGGACTCGCTAATGCGGATGCCGCCGAGTTCGAGGATTTGGTCCACGCTTACTATAATGCCGTAGACTGAACAAAGCATGTGGACTCGAATTTGTTTTGGTTTGTTGCCGGTGTTGCTGGCCGGGCAGACGTATGATGTGGTGATTGCCAATGGGCGGGTGATGGATCCGGAATCGGGATTGGATGCGGTGCGGAATGTGGGGATTCGCGGCGGGAAGGTGGCGGCGGTGACCGCGGATGCGATTGCGGGGCGGCGGACGATCGATGCGCGCGGGTTGGTGGTGACGGCGGGGTTCATCGATCTGCATTCGCACGGGCAGACGCCGGAGAACTACCGGTTGAAGGCTCGCGATGGGGTGACGACGGCGCTGGAATTGGAGATCGGGGTGGCCGATGTGCGGAAGTGGTACGCCGAGCGCGAGGGGAAGGCGTTGGTGCATTTCGGGGCGAGCGTGGGGCATGTGCCGGTGCGCATGGTGGTAATGAAAGACACGGGGGAGTGGCTGCCGAAGGACCACGCGATTACGAAGCCGTCGTCGGCGGAGGAGCGCGCGGCGTTACGGACGCTGCTCGAAAAGGGGCTGGATGAAGGGGGATTGGGGATCGGCTTCGGGTTCGGGTACACGCCGAAGGCGGGGACGGACGAGTTGCAGGAGATGTTCGATGTGGCGGCGCGGCGCAAGCGGGTGGCGTTTGTGCACATGCGGTACGGGGCGATGGGGGATCCGGGCGTGGCGGCATCGGTGCATGAAGTGCTGGCATTGGGATTGGTCACGGGGGCTCCGGTGCACATTGTGCATGTGGGGGCGTCGAGTTCGCGGAAATTCGACCAGGCGATCGCGATGGTGGAGACGGCGCGGAAACGAGGGTTGGATATTACCGTGGAATCGTATCCTTATATTGCGGGAATGACTCGGATTGAGACGGCGATTTTCGATCCTGGGTTTCAGCAGCGGCTGGGGATGTCGGAAAAAGACATGATGTGGGTGGCGACGGGGGAGCGGCTTACGCCGGAGACGTTCGCGAAATACCGCAAGCAGGGCGGGTTGGTGGCGACGTTCACGAATACGGAAGAGATGATCCGGAAGAACATGGCGCACCCGCTGGTGATGATCGCCTCGGACGGCATCATGGAAAACGGGAAGGGGCATCCGCGGGCGGCGGGTACATATGCGCGGGTGCTTGGGAAATACGTGCGCGAGGAGAAGGTGCTGACATTGATGGACGCGTTGAAGAAGATGTCGCTGATGCCGGCGCAGAGGCTGGAGGGCATGTCGCCGGCGATGCGCGGGAAGGGGCGGCTGAAGGTGGGTGCGGACGCGGACATCGTTGTTTTCGATGCGGCGAAGGTGAAGGATGAGGCGACGTTCGCGAAGCCGAATCTGCCGTCGTCGGGGATACCGTATGTGCTGGTGGGCGGGGTGGTGGTGGTGGACAACAGCGAGTTGGTGGAGACGGCGCTGCCGGGGAAGGGAATTCGAGCGCACTAGGCATTTTCCCCCTGGACGCCCGAGGCGAATGGGAGTAGACTGCGGGTGGAGGGTAACGCCCAATGCCTGCCATTCTTGCTCCAATGATCCGGTGGGCAGCCCGAATTAGCGGACTGCTTGTTGCACTCGCCTTCGGTCTCCTATTCTTAGGGGAGTTTTTCCAGCCGCATTCCGGACCGCCGCCCGGCGCGAAGGAATGGACCGGCATCCTGTTGCTGGCGGCGTACTGTGTGGGTATGTTGCTGGCGTGGCGCCACGAATTAGCGGGGGCGCTGTTATCGCTGATCGCGTTGAACGCACTGGCGTTTCTGGTGCCGTTCTGGCAGTACACCGTTCTTTTCGTGATTTCCATTCCAGCCTTTCTGTACCTGGCGGACTGGCTGCTGGAACACAACATGAACCAGGACGCAGGGCATCAGCCGCATCACGCGTAGCAGGCGGATCTGTGACAGAATGCCTGCATGCATTGGGGCATGAATCGTAGAAGCGCGCTGCTGATGACAGCGGCGGCGGCACGGGGTTCGGCGGCGAACTCGAGCGTGCGTGTGGGCTTGATTGGAGCAGGAGGGCGGGGCACGTTTGATGCCTCGCTGCTGGTGAAACACACGGCGGCGCGCGTGACGGCGATTGCCGATATTGACCCGGCGCATATTGCGCGGGCGAAGAAGACGCTGGACGCGGCCGGTGCGGTGGAGTATGCGGATTTTCGAAAATTGCTTGCCAGCGATGTGGATGCGGTGCTGATTGCGACTCCGGTGTTTCTGCATCCGGAGCACCTGGAGGCGGCGATTCAGGCGGGGAAGCATATTTATATCGAGAAGCCGGCGGGGGCGGACGTGGAGGGATGCAAGCGTGTGCTGAAGGCGGCCGATGGGGCCGACCGGCGGATCAATATCACGTTCGGATTCCAGCAGCGATACGGGCCGGGGTATCGCAAGGCGCATGCGCTGGTGCACAGCGCGGAGTTCGGCAAGCTGCGGTTCGCGCATTCGCATTGGATCAAGGGCGTGAATACGCGGGGCGAGGAACAGCGCATGGAGCGGCCTCGGAATGAAGCGGAGAAATTGAAGTATTGGAAGGTGTGGCGGGAGACGTTTGGGGATTTCATTGTGGAGACGTATTGCCATGGGGTGGATGTGCTGAATTGGTTTATGGGGGGACATCCGGAGAAGGCTTCGGGGTCAGGGAGCCAGTTGGTGATCCGGCGTGGGGATCAGCGGGATCACTGCTCGGTGACGTTTACGTATGCGGGGGATGTGCAGGCGAATTTGACGGGATCGCAGATTGCTCCGTTGTGGCATCGCGACGTGGCGGAGCGGTTTTATAGCGCCGGGATGGTGGTGGAGACGGCTCGCGAGTATTGGAAATTGCACAAGGGGCGTGGGGATGTGACGGAGGAACGGGAGCCACGGGATATCACGATCGATGCGCTGGCGGAGTTTGTGAAGCGGGTGGCGGAAGGGCGTCCGGAGAACACGGGCGTGTCGGCCGCGGAGAGCACGTTGACAGCGATTCTGGCGCGGACGGCGATGGACGTGGGGCGCGAGGTGACATGGAAGGAGTTGGTCGGATGAAGATCGCGTTGCTGGCTTTGCTGGCGGTGCTGTGCCGCGGAGAGGATTTGTTCAACGGGCGCACGCTGGAGGGGTGGGATGGCGATCCGGATTTGTGGCGCGTGGAGAATGGC
>CALFYN010000438.1 GCA_937952345.1 uncultured Acidobacteriota bacterium | reverse complement strand
CGCGATATCAACAAGCTGAAGCAGCAGGCCGCGGAGGGGTTGCAGGATGGGGGCTCGACCGATTTGCGTCCGGTGGGGCCGCCACAGATGTTGAATGCATCGACGGTAGGTGTGGATCTGGCGGGGACGATTGAAAAGCAACCGGCGAAGGCGCGGGCGCTGGCGATGCTGTCGCCGTATGGCGGTGGGGCGCTGGTGATTTCGGGCGCCGGATCGGCGGTGTATTCGGCCGAGCATGCCGCGCTAGCCGATGCGGTGGCGCGGAGTATGCGGTTTGTGAAGGTGGACGCATCTTCTGCAGTGGGTGGATGGGACAAGCGGTTACGTGGGAAGTTGCTGCACTATTTCAGCCGCTATTCGAGTGGGGGCACGGGTGGGTTTTCGGGATACAACGAGCACAACCAACTGAATCTCTGCGCTGACGGTACGTACCTGTACCGGGGTTCCTTCAATGGGGCGATCAATGTGCCAGGGGCAACGGCAACGCTTGGCGGAGACCCGAATGTGACGGTGGGGCGGTGGAAAATCGTGTCGCAGGCAAGCTATGCGGCGCTGGAGTTGACCGCGGCGGGAGGGGGATCGAGCACGTGGACGCTTGCAGATGATGCGGGCAAGACAATGCTGAATGGGAAGCGCTGGTTGGTGGACGATAAGCAGCCGGTGTGCCGGTGAAACATGGAAGTGTACAGCGTCGAACCGGTGATTGCGGAGCGGCAGTACACCCTCACCGGCGATGATGGTTTAGCCACTCCTGTGCTGGTGCGCCTGGGCGCGCCTCGGGAAAGTCCCGACGGACTCGATTACATTTGCCCATTTGAGATTACGGGACTTGCGAGGACGAGGATCAAATGGGCGTTCGGTGTGGATGCGCTCCAAGCGTTGGAACTCGCACTCAAGATGCTGGGGGCTGACCTTCATGCACACCGGGCGGATTACGGACCGGGCTTTTTCCTCGATGAGATGGGGGACGATCTCGGTTTTTCAGAGGACTGACGTGCTGAAGCAGGCTGAGCCCGCCTAGCGGCTCGCTGGTGATCGAAGGAAATCTTATACAATCGTCCCACTATGCGTTTTTGGGTTGGCCTGATACTGGCTGGGACTTTGAGTGCGGCGCCTCCTGTTGTCAAGGATGCTGCAAAGACAGGACTGGATGCGGCGCGGCTGGCGAAGATCCCGGTGCGGATGAAGGAGTTTGTCGACCGGGGCACAGCCGCGGGGATGGTGACGCTGGTGGCGCGCCATGGGCAAGTGGCGGCGTTGGATGCCGTGGGCTACACGGACATCGAAACGCGTCAGCCGATGCGCACGGACAACATCTTTCAGATCCATTCGATGACGAAGCCCGTGGTGTGTGTGGCGCTGATGATGCTGATGGAGGAAGGGAAACTCGCGCTGACGGATGCCGTGGAGAAGCACCTGCCGGAGTTTCGCGGGATACAGGTCAAGGGCAAGGGAAAGCCTGCGCGGCCCGTCACGGTGCGCGATCTGATGACGCACACCAGCGGAATGATGCTGAATCCGCCGCCCGCGATCGGGGAGTTGCACGGGGCGTTGCACAAGAGCCTGGCGGAGGTGGTGCACATCGTGTCGCAACATCCGCTGGAGTTTGAGCCAGGGACGAAGTGGCAGTACAGCAATATGGGGATTGCGACGGTAGCTCGCATCGTTGAGGTGCTAGGCGGAATGCCGTTTGAGAAATTCCTGCACGCGCGCATTTTCGAGCCACTGGGGATGCAGGACACCTACATTTATCCACCGAAAGAGAAATTTCACAGGATGCCGACGGCCTACATCCTGAAAGACGGGAAGCCGTTGAAATATACGGCGGATCCGCTGGGCGAGGGGAGGATGAAGTTTCGCGAAGGGGCGAAGTATCCGCTGCCGGAGGGTGGGATTTATTCGACGGCGGAAGATCTGTTCGCGTTCTACCAGATGATGCTGAACGGCGGCGAGTACCGTGGCAAGAGACTGCTGTCGAAGGCCTCGGTGCAGGTGATGACCACGGTGCACACGGGTGATTTGCGCACGAATGGACCGGGCAATGGCTGGGGGCTGGGTTGGTATGTGGTGAAGGATACCGCCGGAGAGTTGTCATTGCTGTCGCGGGGGACTTATGGACATGGCGGAAGATATGGGACTTTTTGTTTCCTGGATCCGGTGCGTGACATGGTGGGGATCTTTATGATCCACCGCGAGGGCGGTAGCGAGGAGCGACTCGCATTCACCCAACTAGCGGTAAGCGCAGCCATCGATTAGTGCAAGCCACCTATACTGGAGAGACAGGACAAATACCCTTGAGGACTCGTCAAAGCACTCTCCTCCTTAGCGTCCTTTCCGGCATTCTGGTTTTGCCGTTGTGCGCCCAGGATCCCATCCGTGGCCCGATGCTTGGCTGGGTGTGGGATGCTCGCAAAGAATCCATTCGCGGGATACTCGGTATCGCGGGATCGTCGGTGCTGGGGCCGGGCGTTGATTTAGGCGCTCCGGTGAAGTTTGCCGCAATTTCCGGAAAGCGGGAAAGCGCGTTCGTTCTGCTGGGTGATGAAAAGGAAGCGGCGTTGGTGGACTTGAAGCCGGTGACACCGGAAGCCGTGCGCCTGGCGGATGTGGCGGCTGGAGCCGAGCGTGTGGTGCTGAGTCCGATGGGGGTATCTGCCGTATTGGTGTACAAAGACCCGCCGAAGATGGTGGCGATCGCGGGACTTGCGGAGACTCCGGAGGTTAAAGCGGAGATCGATCTCAGTAACGAAGGCCTGCCTCTGGCGCTTGCAGTGAACGACAGTTGCGACATGGTGCTGGCCACGTTTGGCGAAGAGCGCAGGATGCAGATCTTCGACATGTCCGGCAACCGCTGGATGATGACGAAGGAAGAGCCGGTGAGAGCAGTATCGTTCTTGGAGGAAAGCCGGGATGCGCTGGTGGCCGCCGATGACGGAGTATTTCTTTCGCGCGAAGTCAGCGCGGATGGGCCACTGGAACGGATCGCGGAAATCACGGAAGCCGGGGCTGTCGCGGCTCTGGACCGGCGGCGGATTCTGGTGGTGGATAGCAGCGTGCAGAGCGTGTTGGAAGTGAATCTGGAGGAAGGATCGACGCGCGATGCCCAGTGTCCATGCGCGCCGAAACTGCTGACGCGGATGACGGGGTCGAATGTCTTCCGCCTGAACGAAGTATCGAACGGACCGTTGTGGCTGGTGGAAGTGCAGGAATCGGGATTGCGCACCATTTTTGTGCCACCGGATCCTTCGGAACCGGATTTGGAGGAATAGCCGTCTTGACGAACCGAATTGCTGTCTTGTTGACTTTGTGTGGCGCCGCGCTGTGGGGACAGGCTCCGCAGATCGACTCCTTGAACCCTACGTCGCAACTGCCTGGGGTGTCGTTTACGCTCCAAGTGACGGGACAGCGATTCTGTTTCGGCTCGTCGATTGTGTTTGACGGCAACGTGTTGTCGACGACCGTGCAGAGTTCCACGCAACTCAGCGCGGTGGTTGGGGGAGGCTTTACGGCGGAATCGTTCGGCGACGTGCCGGTACAGGTACAGAATTCCACATTTGCTTCGAACTGTCCGGCTCCTGGTGCGGCGTCGAACATCGTGCCGTTCCGTGTCGGGCCGCCCGCACTGTCGATCACGACCAATAGTCTTCCCGACGCTATTCTCAATTCCAACTACTCCCAGTTCATCCAGGTGAGCGGTGGATCCTCGCCGTATCAGTTTTCCCTCTCATCGGGATCGCTACCGCAAGGGATGACGCTGAATTCCCAGACGGGGTTGCTGAGCGGCGCGCCAACGCAGAGCGGCAATTTCACGTTTACGGTCAGGGTGCTGGACGGGTTCGAGCAAGTCGCCACGCGGCAACTCACCTTGACGGTGCGCGGGGCACTGGACATGTTGACGAACTCGCTTCCGGCGGCGACATTGAACACTGCCTATACGTTCCAATTGACGGCCGCGGGAGGCACGACGCCGTATACATGGACTTTGCTGAGCGGCGCGCCACAGGGAATCACGCTTTCGCAAGCCGGCGTATTGTCGGGAACGCCACTGCAGGCGGGAAATTTTAATTTGCAGATTCGCGTCACCGATGCGGTGAATGCGCAGGTGACGCGCACTTTGGGGCTGTCCGTCAACGGGCAGCAGTTGCAGATTCAGACGACTTCGCTGCCGCCGGTGACTGCCGGAGTTGCCTACAACACGACGATCACGGCAACGGGTGGCGTGCAGCCGTATGTGTTCTCGACGACCAGCCAGTTGCCGACGGGTTTGACGTTAGCGAGCAGTGGTGTGCTATCGGGCACGACGGGGCAAGCCGGGACTTTCAACGTAGCGGTTACCGTGCGGGATTCGCTCAATCAGACGGCGAACCGGACGCTGACGCTGGTTGTCGGGTCTTCCTTGCAGATTACTACGGGGAGTTTGCCGCAGGCCTCGGTGGGGGCGGCTTACTCGACGACGATCAGTGCGACGGGCGGCTCGCCGCCTTATTCGTGGTCCGCGCCGGGCACGTTGCCGCCGGGGTTTGTGTTGGACGCGGCGACGGGCATTCTGAGTGGGACTCCGCAACAGGAAGGCGTGTTCACGTTCAATGTGCAGGTGCAGGACTCCTTGAGCCAGACGAATCTGCGCGCGTTTCAGTTGGTGGTGGGTTCTTTGTTGAACATCACTACGGTGACGTTGAAGAACGGGCTTGTCGGGCAACCCTACGAAGAGTTCTTCGCGGCATTTGGCGGTACCGCGCCGCTGACTTGGGCGCTGTTGTCGCCGAATCCTCCAGGCCTATTTCTGAATCCTTCGACGGGAGTGTTGTCGGGCGTCCCCTCGTTGCCGGGGATCTTCAATTTGACCGTGCGAGTGACGGATGCGCTGGGAGCGTCGGCCACGCGATCATTCTCCGTGACGATTCTACAGGCGTTTTCGATTGTGACGCAGACGCTGCCTGCCGGCACCCTCGGATTGCTGTATGAGCAAGTGCTCACAGCTACTGGCGGAACGCAGCCGTATTTCTGGACGATATCGGGAGGCGCGCCTCCGGGATTGCAGTTAAATCAATTCACCGGTGTGCTGAGCGGGATTCCGACACAGTCCGGAACGTTCCCGTTCCTGGTGTTTGCGACCGACAGCGGCGGGCAGCAGACGACGAAGCAATTGACGTTGACCGTGAACCAGACAATCACGATCTCGCCGGCCACAGTGCCGAATGGAGCTGTGGGCGCGGCTTATTCGCAGACTTTCGCCGCGGCCGGCGGACTGGCGCCGTACGTGTACATCATTTCCGTGAACCCGCCGGGCTTGAGCCTGAACAGCACCACCGGGGTGTTGTCGGGGACACCGACGCAGACCGGAGTATTCAGTTTTTCCATCCGTGCCAATGACAGTGCGGGGCAATTGGGTCTGCGCAATTACTCGTTGACAGTGCTGGCAGCCTTGCAGATTACGACGACCTCGCTACGCGAGGGGGTGGAGCGCAGTCCGTATTCACAGGCATTGGCGGCCACGGGCGGAGTGGCTCCCTATACGTGGAGGATTGCCTCCGGGACGCTACCGGATGGGTTGCAACTCAACGCGTCGACGGGTGCGATCACGGGCACGCCGTTTGTTGCCGCCACGACACCGTTGACGGTGGAGGTAAGCGATGCCACGGGTCAGAAGATCACGCGAGCGTTCACGCTGACGATTCTGCCGGCGGTGAGTGTGCAGACGGCAGGCACCTTGCCGAATGGGACCGTGGGAACGGCCTACAATTTCACCTTGGGCGCCCGTGGCGGTACGACGCCGTATCGCTGGAGGATTCGCGATGGCGCACTGCCCGATGGGTTGACTGTTTCCGAGGGCGGGCAGATTGCCGGAACGCCGACCCGATCGGGGCGCTTTTCGGCAACTGTAGAGGTGACTGACGCGGGCGGACAGACTGCATCGGCCGCGATCGTGATCAACGTGAATGCGCCATTGTTACGCATTACGAGTGCGGCATCGTTGCCGGCTGCCACGGCCGGTGTCAATTATCAGTTCACGGCGACTGCCACGGGGGGGACGCCTCCGTACCGCTGGGCGTTGAACGGCGCGCCGGCGGGCCTAACGATCGAGGAGAGCAGCGGGGCAATCAGCGGCCGCGTGACAACTCCGGGGACGTTCGAATTCACGGTTCGTGTTTCGGATAGTCTGCAAGTGGCATCGAACCAGAGCGTCACGCTCACCGTTGGGCTGCCACCGTCGCCAACCCTGAATATTACGGGACTGCCGGCATCCGGCGGCGCGGGGCAGCAGGCGAGCCCGCGAGTGAGCATCGCGCAGCCGTATCCCGTGGATTTGACCGGAGAGCTGATTCTCACGTTCAATTCGGCGGTGAATGTGGATGATCCGGCGATTCAATTCTCAACGGGCGGGCGCCGCGCTGCATTCAATATTGCGGCGGGACAAACCGATGCCGTGTTCAATGCCAGTGCGCTCGGAATTCAAACGGGCACGGTGGCGGGGACGATTGTGGTTACTGCTCGCATGAGTGCGGCGGGGACGGATGTGACGCCCAACCCCGCGCCAAGTTCGTCGATTACGATTGCCCGGGCTGCCCCGACAATCAACAGTGTTCGGGTGAACCGTACCGCGAACGGCTTTGAACTGGTGATTGTGGCGTATGCCACGTCGCGTGAGATCACTTCCGCCAGTGTACGTTTGACCACGTCGGGGACCGTGCAGGGCACCGATTTCACTGTGAATCTGGCTAACGCCATCGGGCCATGGTACCAGGGTGCTTCATCGCAACAGTTCGGGAGTCTGTGCGCGATCACGATTCCGTTCACGGTGCAGCAGGGCACAAGCGGGCAGGTGACCAGCGTTTCCGTAACGCTGACAAACTCGCTGGGCGCGTCCGCGGCGGCGACGGCGAACTTCTAATGCGTACGCTGTGGCTGCTGATCAGTTGTGCCGCGGTGCTGGCCGCACAGAGCCGCGATGCGAATCCGTTCACTTCGGAGAAGGACCTTGCCGACGGAAAGCGCTTCTATCGTTTCTATTGCATTAACTGTCATGGGACGGATGGGGCATCGGGGCGCGGAGCGCGGCTGGCGACGAAGTCTCATCGTGTAGGGAACTCCGATCGCGAGTTGTATCAGGCGATTGCCAATGGGATCCCGGGATCAGAGATGCCGGGGCACTGGCTGGACGAGGATACGATCTGGAAAATCCTGACATTTGTGCGGACGCTGGAAGGTACGGGAAAAGACCTGTGCGCTTTCGACGCGGCCGCGGCGTCGCGGGGAAAAGCACTAGCGGAAACGAACGGATGCCTGGGTTGCCATAGTGTTCGCATGAATGGAGAGAATCTCGGATCGGGCAGGATGGGGCCGGACTTATCGACAATGGGCGCTTCGCGGTCTCGCGAGCATTTGCAGGAATCGCTGGTGCGGCCGCATGCGCAGGTTTCCGAGAAGTGGCGGATGGTGCGTGTTGCCACTGCCGCTGGTGAGAAACGCGGGATGCTGCTGAATGAAGACGGGTATACGATTCATCTGCTGGAGCCCGGTGGACGGATCACGTCCGTGGCCAAGCGTGAAGTGCGTGCGGTGACACGCAGTGCGCAATCATCGATGCCTGCCTACGATACGTTGCGGGGGGAGCAATTGGAAGACATAGTGAGCTGGTTGTGTTCGTGCCGGGGAGGTTCGCGATGAGATGGCTGTTGCTGTTTGCCGGGTGTCTGGCGGCGCAGGACAACGATTGGCTGCACTATTCGCAGAACTACCAAGCGCACCGGCATTCGCCGCTTAAGGAGATTCACGCCGGGAACGCAGACAAGCTGAATCTGGCCTGGGCGTATACGGCGCGGATGCGGGAGAAGTTCGAGACCTCGCCGATCGTGGTGGACGGAGTGATGTACATCACTTTGCCGCCGAACGATGTCATCGCACTGGATGCGGAGACGGGAGTGAAGCTGTGGGAGTACCGGCGCAATCTGCCTCCGAAGATCAATGTCTGCTGCGGGCAAGTGAACCGGGGTGTGGCGGTGGCGGGAGAACGGCTGTTTCTGGCGACGCTGGATGCGCACCTGGTAGCGCTGGACCGCAAGAACGGGCGAGTGTTGTGGGATTCGGAGATGACGGACTACCGTCTGGGCTATTCGGCGACGCACGCACCGCTGGTGGTGAAGGACAAAGTGATTGTTGGAGTAGCCGGTGGCGAATACGGCATTCGTGGCTTTTTGGACGCGTACGGAGTTGCGGACGGAGCGCGGAAGTGGCGGTTTTACACGGTGCCGGGGCCGGGCGAATTCGGAAACGAAACCTGGGCCGGCGATTCGTGGCGGCGCGGCGGTGCGCCGATTTGGATTACGGGATCGTATGACCCGGAACTGAATCTGACGTATTGGGGGACGGGAAATCCGGGACCGGATTGGAACGGCGAGGTGCGCAAGGGCGACAATCTGTTCTCGGATTCGGTGGTTGCATTGGATGCCGATACCGGGCAGCGCAAGTGGCATTTTCAATTCACGCCGCACGATGTGCACGATTGGGATGCGACGCAGATCATGGTGTTGATCGACCGTGAATTTCGTGGGCGGCAGCGGAAGTTGCTGGTGACGGCGAATCGCAACGGGTTCTATTACGTGCTGGACCGGGCTACGGGTGAGTTTCTGCATGCCACGCCTTATGTGAAGCAGACGTGGGCGAAGGAGTTGGATGCCAAGGGGCGACCGGTGCGGAACGTGGGCATTGATCCGACGTCCGATGGGGTTCGCGTGTATCCGCAGGTTGCCGGTGGTACGAATTGGAACTCGCCGGCATTCAATCCGGATACGGGATTGTTCTATGTGGCGGCACGCGAAGGGTCGAGTGTCTACTATACGGGCGAAGCCGTGTATCGCGAAGGGGCGCGGTACCAGGGGAGTTTCTTCCGCAATGAAGATGTGATGGAGGACTGGCACGGCGCTGTGCGCGCGCTGGATCCGGTGAGCGGCAAATTGCAATGGGAGTACAAGCTGTTTCGTGCCCCTTGGGCGGGGCTGCTTTCGACCGCGGGGAATCTGATTTTCGCGGGCACGGAGGAAGGCTACTTTCTTGCCCTGGATGCCCGTGATGGGAAAGAGCTGTGGAAACGCAATCTGGGCGGGCAGATCATTGCGGCGCCGATGGCCTACGGCACGGCTAGCGGGCAGAAGATTGCCATCGCGGCGGGCACTGGGCTGTTCGTATTTCAACTGGCGAAATAGCGTGTATATAATGCGAGTGCCATGAGCACTCATAGTCGAAGAGAGTGGCTGCGGCGCGTGTTGGCGCTGCCTGCCGGAGCCTGGATGGAACGCCTGCATGCCTTTGCCGAACCGCATAAGGGCAAGGTGAAGATCACGAACGTGAAGGCGATGCAGATCGCCAATATCGCCGGGAATTGCCTGATCAAGATCGAGACGGATGCGGGCCTGGCTGGTTATGGTGAAGCTGGCTCCACCGGGCCGATGGCACGGGCGCGCATCGAAACGATGAAGCGGTTTCTTATAGGCAAGGATCCGCTGAATATCGAACTGCACTTCCACGAGATGACTTCGCTGATGCACACCTACATAGCGCATATTCCCACCATCAGCGGAATCGACATAGCGCTGTGGGATCTGGCCGGGAAGATTACAGGACAGCCGGTGAATGTGTTGCTGGGCGGGCCGTTTCGTCCGGCGATCCGCATGTATTCGCATGGCCCGGGGCAAAGCATGCTGGATCCGGTGAAGGCGAAGGAATGGGCGGCGATGATCCGGCAGATGCCGGAGAAGTTCACGTCGTTCAAGATCGGCATCGATGCGATCATCGGCGTGCCACCGGCGCGCTATGCGGTGACGCTGGATAATGATCAACTACGGCGTGTGGCGCGGGCGTTTCGCAACGCGCGCGAGGCGGTGGGTGAAGACATCGACATCGCCGTCCATTGCCACAACGAACTGGACGCGCCGAGTTCGATTCAAGTGGCGAAGGCGGTGGAGCCGATGAATCCGTTGTTCCTGGAAGATCCCCTGCCGGTGGCTTACTCCGAGGCCTGGATGTCACTGAAGCGATCGACACGGGTGCTGATTCTGACGGGCGAGAAACTGGAATTGCTGCGCGGCTTCAAACCGTTCTTGGACAATCAGGCCGCGGACATCGTGCATCCCGACCTGGCGTTTGCCGGTGGATTTACGGGCACGCGGAAGATTGCCGACTATGCGCAGCTTACCCGCACTCCACTCGCTTTGCACAATGTGGGGAGCCTGGTGCTTTGTTACGCTTCGGCGCATTTCGGGTCGGCGATCCACAACTTCTATCGTTCGGAAAGCGCGCTGGGAAGACCGACGCGGCATGTAGAAAAGATGTCGGCGACAACGCCGCCGGAAGTGAAGAAC
>CALFYN010000437.1 GCA_937952345.1 uncultured Acidobacteriota bacterium | reverse complement strand
CGCGCGCGGGTGTGAAACTGACCTCGCGGGATTCGCGGTATTCCCCGCGCTTGCGCCCCGATGGATCCAACTCCTCAATACGCACCTTCTGTTGATAGGCGTAGTTGGCACGCACCGCCGAGGTCTCGGTTTCGTGTGCCAGCACCAGCTTCAGCAGATTGGCGGGCGGATCGGCAGCGAATGAAGCGAATGATACGATGGAGCAAATGCAAAACAAGATGGCGCCGTTTTGGATGACGGCGCTCGCTCTGTGGGTGATCGGATCGTTCGGGGCCATAGCCTATGCCCAACAACAGAATATCCCACGTGCTGTGTGGATGGCTGTCTTGCCTCCGCTGCTCATCGAAGCGACACTCTACATCGGGTCGGGATTCAGCGCTTTCCGCGAACGGTTGGCGCGGCTCAGAGGCTGGCTTCCCGTGGCCATGGCGCTCAGCGCTGCCGTGCCATATCTGATGTTCAGCCTGCCTGTGGGCACATTCCGCATGGAATGGCTGGGCACGCTCATCGTACTGTCCATCGTCATCGGACTCTGGTACCGTCTCGTCCCCAAAGGCCTCGCCTTCGATCTGCTCTTCCTCGCGATCATGGCCGCCATCTTCCTGTCACGCCTCTTTCCCACCATCTATCTCAACCCCGCCGGCAAGCCTTCGCTCGATATCCTCGGCCGCCTCATGTGGATTCGTCTCGGCATCTACTCCGTATTGCTCGTGCGCGGGGCCGAGCACGTCGATTTCGGTTTCGTGCCGAAGGCGAAGCATTGGTGGATCGGCGCCAAGTACTTCCTGTTGGCCATTCCACTGATCGGCGTCGTTGCGTTGAGCATCGGCTTCGTGCGCCCGCGCGATCTTTCCTCCTTCAGCGGCAAGACGGCGCTCCTCGCCCTCGGCACCTTCATCGGGATGCTGTGGGTCACCGCGCTCGCCGAAGAGTTCTTCTTCCGCGGCCTGCTCCAACAATGGATGCATAAGATGACCGGCAGCCTCGTATGGGGCATCGCCATCACATCCTGTCTGTTCGGCGCGGCCCACCTGCCGGTGCGTGGCTTCCCCAATCTCAAGTTCGCCCTCGTCGCCACCATCGCAGGAGTGTTCTACGGACTTGCCTACGCGCGCAGCGGCAGCATCCGCGCATCGATGGTGACGCACGCTCTCGTCAACACCGCCTGGCGCGTCTTCTTCGTATAACCCCCATTGCGTCCCATCCTCCGGCTCGCATATACTTCCCTGCCAGAGGAGTTGATATGTCAATTATCAGGGGTCTGTTGTGCTTCGTCTGCCTTGCCGCGCTACTGCCGGGCCAGACATTCCGAGCCACGCTAACCGGCCGCGCCATCGATCCATCCGGAGCCGTCGTGCCCGGAGTGAAGGTCACTGCCACACAAACCGAAACCGGCGTCAAGCAGGAAACCACAACATCCGGCGAAGGTGTCTACACGTTCGCATTGCTGCCGCCCGGCCGTTACACCGTGCTGGCCACCATGCAGGGCTTCGCCGCCGTCACCATCAATGACGTCATTCTCGAAGTAGGCACTCGCCAGGGACTCGATATCGAACTCAAAGTCGACAGCACCGGCACCAGCATTCAGGTCAATGCCGATGCCGCCGCATTGCAGTTGAAGTCCGAATCCGGCGAGCGCAGTTCCGTGGTCACCGGCCGCCAGGTCCGCGACCTCGCCCTCAATGGCCGCAACATTCTCGATCTCATGAAGGTCGTGCCCGGCGTCGTCAGCAACGTCAACGGACAGGTTTCCAATGACGGCGGCGTCCGCAACTTCAATATCAACGGCGCGCGCGGCACGCAGAAGGAAGTCAGCATCGACGGCTCATCGAACGTCATCGCCGGAGCCAACCAGCGTGTCCACGTCACCCTCAATCCGGACGCCATTCAGGAAATGAAGATCCTCACCTCCAACTATCAGGCCGAGTACGGCAAGACAGCCGGAGGCTTCATTCAATACACCACCCGCTCCGGAGGCAAGGACTTTCATGCCGGCCTGCGCTACTTCCGCCGCCACGATTCCATGAACGCCAACGGCTTCTTCGGCAATGCCCTCGGCCTGCCGCGGCGTCTCTACCGCTACAACTACTACGGCTACGATGCGGGCGGGCCCGTGGTCATCCCCGGCACGGGATTCAACCGCAGCCGCGACAAGCTGTTCTTCTTCTGGAATCAGGAGTTCTATCGCCAGACCATCCCCAGTTCGCCGCAGACCGTGCGCGTGCCCACCGAACTCGAACGCCGTGGCGACTTCTCGCAAACCACCGACGGCAACGGCAACGCCGTGCTCATCCGCGACCCGCTCAGCACGCAGCCCTGCACTGCCGCCAATCGCGCCGGCTGCTTCCCCGGCAACGTGATTCCCACGTCGCGCCTGTTCGCCGATGGCCCGAAGATCCTCGGCATCTTTCCCACTCCCAACGATGCCGCCGGCGGCGCGCGCTACAACTACAGCTCGCAGTTCTCCAACCAGACGCCGCGCCGCGAGGACATCGTCCGCATCGATTGGAACATCTCCACCAAGACCCGTCTGTCAGGCCGCTACATTCAGAACTCGGAGCGCACCATCCAGCGTTACGGCGGCTGCAACAACGTGGCGTTCAACACGCCCATCTCGGAGATGGAGTCCACACAGGCCCCGCGTAACCTTTCGTTGAACGTGGTGCACACCTTCAGCCCCACACTGATTAACGAGTTCACCTTCGCGCCCAGCCGCAGCCGCACCACATGCGGCGCCAATGACGACGGCTTGCAGCGCGGCCGCTACGGCATCACATTCCCCATCCTCTTTGATAACGCCATCGCCAAGCAGTTTCTGCCTTCCATGACCTTCGCCGGGATTGCCAATCAGACGTTCCCGACATTGGCTAACGGCGAGCTGCCGCGTGCCTCGGGCGATGCCAACATCACGCTCACTAATAACGTCTCCAAGTTCGTCGGTAAGCACTCCTTCAAGACCGGCTTCTTCTATCAGCGCAACCGCTTCCTCTATGTCCCGCGCAACGGAGTCAACGGCGACATCAACTTCAATAACGACGCCAACAATCCGTTCAATGCGGGGCATCCCTTCGCCAACGCTCTGCTCGGCGTGTATACGCAGTTCGCGCAGGCGCCCGAGCCCGTCAATGGCCGCGTCATGTATCACACCATCGAAGGCTTCGTGCAGGACACCTGGAAGGTGACCTCGCGCTTCACGCTCGACCTCGGGCTGCGCATCTCGCACATTGGCCCCAGCTACGAAGAGGATCTGAAGAACAACATCTTCGTGCCCTCGCTCTATGACCCTGCGAAAGCGGTTCGCCTGTATCGCCCCGTGCGCGTGGGGACGGCCACACGGGCCATCGATCCGGCGGCGATGCCTCCCACGCTCACCGTGGCCAACACCTTGCCTCAAACATTTGTGGGCCTCATTGTTCCAGGCTCCGGTGATCCCTTTACCGGCATCACCTCGCCGCGCGAAGGCTATCCGCGCGGCGGCTACGATGCCCGCGGCCCCCAGTGGGGCCCGCGTATCGGCTTCGCCTGGAACCCGATGGGCGACGGTAAGACCGTGGTCCGCGGCGGCTACGGCATCAGCTATGAACGCGTGCAGGCGAACGTCGTCCTGGCGCAGTTGAGCACGCCCCCGACCAACGTTACGCCCCGCTTCTTCTTCGGCAACCTCAACGATCTGCGCAGCCAGAGTTCGACGCTCGCTCCGTTCAACATGGTGGGCTACGCTCGCGATGGCAAAGTGCCCAACGTCCACACCTTCTCGCTCGGCGTGCAGCGCAACATCGGCTTGGGCACGGTCCTCGACATCGCCTATGTGGGCACGCTCTCCCGCCACCTCGTGCAGCAGCGCAATCTGAATGCGATCCCCTATTTCCGCACCTTCGAACGCTCAGCGCAAGATCCCTCGCGGTTCGCGAACAACGTCGTTCCCGATGTGGAGGCCGGCCTGCCGGCCGTCTATCAGCAGGCAGGCTTCTCCTACAGCGGAGCAAATGCGCTGCCCCTCAACTTCCTGCGTCCCTACCCCGGCTATGCCGAATTGAACCTGCGCGAGTTTGCGGGCTCTTCCAACTACCATTCGCTGCAAGTATCGGCGGCGCGCCGCCTGTCGGCGGGAGTCACCTTCGAGATGGCCTACACGTGGTCCAAGGCGCACGTCACCGGCGATGTAGACTTCGAAGGCAATCACCCCTACAACACGCGCGGTTACGACTACGCCCTCGCCG
>CALFYN010000436.1 GCA_937952345.1 uncultured Acidobacteriota bacterium | reverse complement strand
GCGCCGTCAAAAACTCCAGATCCTTCCGCACACCCGAAAAATCATACGCATCCCGCCGCGGTTCCAACTCCCGCCACGTGTACTTCAACTGCGCCCCTTCCACTTGACGCGCCTCCAGAAACGAAGCTTCCGCAATCCGTTCCCGGTCCCGGTTAAAAAACACGTAATGTCTCTGCGCTTCCGCACACACCGCACCCAGCAGTGCCATCGCCACAATGGTAGCCGTCATCTCGAATCGATAGTACCGTATAGTACCAAATTAGTACGGTAATCGATAGCCTCTGTAGTTTAATATCTCCCAATATGCTCTCTCGAATGCTATTCATTCTTTCTCTCGGTAGCACTGTGTTTGCTGGGACGATTACACAGTACTCCAACCGGGCCACCTTCCTCGGAGCCGTCGGCCCAGTCACCGTCGAGGACTTCACCCCCACCAGCCACTTCCCGATCAACACGGGGATTCTCAACTCAGCAACTAACATCCCAAGCATTGGCATCACGCCGGGGCTCATTCAACCCGGTGTCACCTACTCCGCTCCCGTTACCGGTTCCGGCTGCTGCGAATTCAACATTGACAGCGGCGCGAGCTACACAGGCGGATTTCTCGACACACTCCTCGGTTCTGCAGGCAGCCGTCCCATCACCATCACTTTCGATGGCCCCGTCCGTGCCTTCGGATTCGATACCAGCACACTCGGCGGCTCGAGCAAGAACATCGTCATCAATTTCACTTCCGGCTCACCGTTCATCGCCAACCTAACCATCGGCGCCGGCTTCCCCTTCTTCGGTTTCGAAAGCAGCACCCAGGACATCCTCAGCGTCGTCGTCCACTACAACAACCCGGTCAGCTTTGGTGCCGCTTTCGATAACTTCACCTTCACCGAAGTCGGCAACCTCTCCGACGTCCCCGAGCCCGCCACCTTCACCTTGGCCGGCGTCGCCATTGCCTTCGCCGCACTGCGCCGCCGCCGGTAAGGCATCACATATACTCACGAATCGATCCGAGAAAGATGTGATACGATATTCGGACCATGTTGTCCACATATCTCTTTCTCGTTTCCCTGTCCACCACAGCCATAGCGGGGTCCATTACACAGTACTCCGATCGCACCGCCTTCACCACCGCCGTCGGTTCGGTTGTCATCGAAGGCTTCGGGGACAGCGCCCGCACCCCCATCTCGACCGGTGTGCTCAACTCCGCCACCAACCTCCCCGGCATCGGCATCACCCCCGGATTCATTCAACCCGGAGCCACCTATTCCGCCCCCGTGGATGACGCCACCTGCAGTTGTTTCAACATCGACTCCGGACTCGGCTTCATCGGCGGATTCCTCGATACCTACCGCCTCGGCATCAACCCCCGCCCCATCACCATCACCTTCGATGGGCCCGTCCGCGCCTTCGCATTCGACACCAGCACGCTCGGCAGCGGCACCAAGAACGTCGTCATCAACTTCTCCTCCGGCTCGCCGTTTGCCGCCGACCTCGCCATCGTGGGCCACACCTTCTTCGGTTTCGAAAGCAGCGCGCAGGACATCCTCAGCGTCATCGTCCAATTCAACCCCGCCACCTTCTACGGCGCGGGCTTAGACAACTTCACCTACACCGAAGTCGGCGATCCTCCCAACGTCCCCGAGCCCGCCACATTCACCCTGGCAGGCCTTGCGATTGCTTTCGCAGCACTCCGCCGCCGCCAATAGCCCTAACGCGATACCACCGGCCTCCCGTGCTCATCCAAATGCGGGTACGGCCCGCCAATCCGGAACCGGTCCAAAATATAATCGTCATACTGCGGCGTCGGCTCGAAGTACCCGCCCTTGCGGATATGCTCCTTGATCCGAGCCTCATCCAACTCCAATCCCAACCCCGGCGTATCCGGCACCGTAATAAACCCGCGGTCCACAATCGGCTTGGAGATCCCCGTCACCAGATCCCCCCACCACGGAATATCCACCGCGTGGTTCTCCATGGCCAGAAAATCCTTGATCGTCGCCGCCATGTGCACTGAAGCCAGACAACCCACCGGCGAGCCCGCAAAGTGAATCGCCGTCCGCACCCCATGCAGCGCCGCGTAATCGGCAATCCGCTTGGTCTCGCGAATCGCCCCCGAAGTCAGCGGATCCGGATGAATAATATCCACCGCCCGGTTGTCGATCAAATCCTTAAATCCTTCCTCCAATCCAAACAAGCTCTCCCCCGTCGCAATCGGGGTCACTGTCGCTTCGCACAGATCCTTGTACGCCCGCCAGTTCTTCGGCGCGTCACCCCCCGGACCCAGATGCCCCACCTGTATCATGTCTTCCGCCCACGCTAGGTCATACCGCTCGAACGCCCGCGCATAGCGGATACTATCGTTCAAATCCAGTGGCCCGAAATGATCCGTCGCCAGCGGAGCCTCCCACCCAATCGAATCGCGCACGGCCTGGATATACTCGCAGAGGTACCCGAGTCCCTTCTCCGTCGCCGTACCCCGCGCATTCACCGCCCCCGGCCGCTGCGCCACCAGCCGCGTCCCCAGGTCCATCTTGAAATACGTGAACCCGTTTTCCTTGCGTTTCTTCAACCGCTCCGCAAACACCTTCGGATCCGAACTCTGATCGGTATCGCAGTAAACCCGGATCTTGTCCCGGTACTTCGATCCCACCAGCCGCCACGCCGGCACTCCATACACCTTGCCCGCGATATCGTGCAGCGCCATATCCACGGCGCTATATCCGCCTCCCAGCCGCTGTTGGCCTGAGAAATTGCGGATGCTGTCCAAAATCGGCTCAATGCCGAGTGGGTTCTTGCCCACCAGATGCGGTTTCAATACGAGGGCCGTACCCTCGCGCCCCGCATCCCGCACTTCGCCCAGCCCATATACACCCTGATTGGTATCAATGCGGATAATGGGGTAGTCATAATTCGATGCGATCAATACAGACCGCATATCGGTGATCTTGAGCTGGCTCGGTGCGGAATTGCGGTTGAATCCCGCGGTTTTCGATTGTGCTGAAACACTGCCTTCCACCATCTTGAACAACCCGGCGAAGGCGGCCGTGCGAGCGAGGAAGTTCCTGCGGCCAATCCGGCTGCGGGAGGAAAGAGACATAGGCGTCAACCTCCTCCCTACACACTACACCCTTTTCTATTGCTCGGCACACGGTTCGGAACAATTCCTGATCTCGAGGTGTCCCATTCCTCATGCGTCCAATCGCCGCGCTTCTCCTCATCTCTCTCCTCTCCTGCGGCCCCACCCTGGAATGCAATACCGATCCACTCATGACCCGCAACGAAATGCTCCGCCGCGCCACCCTTGTCTTCATTGGCATCATCGAACACCAGCGGTTCGACGCGTCCCTCTTCCTCCGCTTTCGGGCGCCGGACCGCCACCCATACTGGAAAGTGCTCCGCCGCGACGTGCGCGTCGAACTCGTCCTCCAAGGCGAAGAGTCCCACCGCCGCATTCCCATCTATGAAATCTCCTGGACCGGCGGCACATCCGGTGACTGGAACTACACCCGCGGCAATCAGCGCTACCTCTTCCTCGTTCGCAACGAAAACGGTCGCTACCACGTCGTTCGCGACTGGTGGCGCTCCATCTTCCCCATCGGCAGCGGCCCCCATCATCGTCTCCCCTTGGATGACTCGCATCCCTTCTGGGAACGCTTCGCTCTTCTCAACTGGTGGTATCCGCCGCAAGCCGCGGCGCCCTTTTATATTCCCTTCCACGCCGATCCCGGTGACGCCCTTGGCCCTTGGCGCTCGGTCAAACTGCTGCGCGGCATCGTTCGCCATCCCAACCGCGACCTTCGATTCCAAGCCTGCCACGAACTCCTACGATACGAAGGCCTCGACGAATGCTACGAACAGCTATCCACGGCCGAGCGCAGCCATTTCAAGAATGGCGGTTACACCTGCTGCTCACCGGACCAACTCGCCGGGCGCCGCCTGGAATTCCAACAGCGCGACCCGCGGTGGTACTGGAAACGCACACGCGACAAGGATTGGCGCCGCCTTTACACCACTGTCCGCGACCCGAACTTCCGCGCCCGATTTTGCAGCCTCTGGCAGTCCGAGTACCCCAACGACCGGGACACCGGTTGCCCGCCCAATCCCCCGCACCCCGCTTCGATCGTCACCGAAAATGGCGACATCCCCCTCGCCCACTCCCTACACAACTAGCTAAAACACCACCGGCGAAATGCGATCGTAGCGCCCCAGCGCAATCGGCAGCCCAAACGGCCCTTGCACCGGTATGCTCCAAATCGACTTGCCGTTCTCCAGCACGACGAAATATTCCCGCATCTGCCCCAGCAACGTCCCTCCCGAATCCGTCAGTCCATACGTCCACCATCCAGTGCAGTCGGAGCGCAACTCCGTCACTTGGCCCTCAATCGTGCCGCGTGTCACCACTCCCTGCTTCACCGCCGTGAACACTCCCCGGATCGATTGGTCCTGCCCCACCTCGGTCCGCAGCAGCATGCCATGTGGCGCGGGCGCTCCCGCCAGCACTACGCCTTCCACCGTCCCTCCGTATGTCCCTTTCACCGATGCCGCCGCGCACCCCGCGAATGCCTCTGTCAAAGGCATCGGCACATGCGACAGCCGCTTCCACCAGCACTGCCATACCGCGGGCATGTTCAGCAGCGGACCCACCGCCACCGTGCGTACCTGGTTGCCGTTGTCTTCAATCACGAAGTCCTCCGTCAACGTCCAGTTCCCGCTCGGCGCTGTTGCCGAAAGGCTCCCCGTGCAGTCCGCATTCACCTCAACGGTCCCCGACAACACACCCACCGGAGGAACCTGCCCGATCGTGCCGCCGGTGTTCCCAAACAGCCGGATCGAGATCCGTCCATCCCGCTCAATCGATACCAAACCAACCGACACGCCCTTCGCCGCACCCATCGCCGAGAACACCGTCCCCTGCGCCGATGCCGCCCACAACCCAACCATGCTCTCCGTGGAACAGCTCGGCTGCGCTCGCAGTGTCCCCGGAGCCACAGTTGCAATAATTGCTGCCACAACAGATACACATTTTCTCGACATTTCTCTACCTCCGAACGCAGACTAATCGAATCGTTCCCCCATTCGAAGCGGCAACATGCGTCAAATTGTATCTGCCGTATCTTTTCCTTTCTTGCCGCCCGTCCCCCCTTGGTCTACACTGAAGCTGACGGAGGTCGCATGCAGGACTCGGCCCAGCCCGTCGCCCCGGAAGAGATTCTCGATTCCTGGAAAGACATCGCTCGTTATCTCAATCGAGATGTCCGTACCATCCAGCGTTGGGAACGTTCCAAACATCTGCCGGTCCACCGCCTGCCCGGCGGCGTGAAACCCGGAGTCTTCGCCCTCAAGTCCGAAGTCGATAGCTGGAGAAAATCGTCCCCCCTCGACGGCGCGGACCCCCAACCGGCCGGCCCGCACGCCCTCGCCCCCTCCGTCGCCGTCCTTCCCTTCGTCAATCTGACCGGAGGCAGGGAAGACCAGTACTTCGGCGACGGCCTCGCCGACGAAATCATCACCGCGCTCTCCCAGATTCCCTCCCTCCGTGTGACCGCGCGCACCTCTTCCTTCCGCTTTCGCGGCCACGGCCATGACGTTCGCGACATCGGCGGTCGCCTCGGTGTCCGTTCCATTCTCACCGGAACGGTCCGCCGCAGCGGCGTGCGCATTCGTGTCTCCGCCCAACTGGTCGACGCCGCCAACGGCTTTCACCTCTGGAGCGAGCACTTTGACCGCGAAGGCGCAGATGTCTTCGAAATCCAGGATGAAATCTCCACTTCCATCGCTCGCCTCATGGCCGTCCGCCTCGCTCCGCCCTCCGCATCCCGCCGCACGTCCAGCCTCGAAGCCTACCACGCATGGCTCAAAGGCCGTTACTTCCAGCAATACGAAAGCGCCCAGGCCATTACCAGGTGCCGCGAAGCCTACGAACAGGCCATCGCCCTCGACCCCTCCTTCCCACATCCCTACCTCGGCATTGCCGAGTGGTACCGCGGCTTCGCTCACTACGGCATCATGTGCCCCAGGCAGGCCGGAACACAGGGCTGGGCCGCCATTCGCAAAGCCCTCCAGTTGGATGACTCCATTGCCGAAGCCTACGCCCTCTCCGCCACCTATCGCGCCTGGATGGACTTCGATTGGACAGGCGCCGATGCCGACTTCCAGCGCGCCCTCTCCCTCAACCCCGCCTCCGCCGAAATCTGCTGGCTGAAAGCAACCATGTTCCTCCTCCCGCTCAACCGCCTTGACGAGGCCATTGCCTTGATGGAACGCGTCATATCCTTGGATCCCCTCTCCCCCCTCATGCACAGCCACTTTGCCTGGATCCTTTCCTTCCACCGCGACTTCGAACGCGCCCTCCGCGAAACCGCCACCGCGCTCGCGCTTTCCCCCAATCACGCCGTCGCCTTCGCCATTCGCGGTTCCGTCTTCTACCACTGCGGCCGCATGGAAGAGGGCGTGGCTTGCTGGCGCGCCGCCGTGGAGGGGTTCGGAAGATCCTCCATCGCCCTCGGCGCCCTCGGTTACGGACTCGCACGCCTCGGGCGCATGGACGAATCCAATGCCCTGCTCGCTGAAATCGACACCGCCGAACGGGAAGGCGCCTATGTCACCCCCATCAGCCGAGCCTGGATTTACGTCGGAACCCGAGACTTCGAAAACGCCTTCCATTACCTGAACCGGGCCCTGGACGATCGCGAACCACACCTCCTCCATCTGCCATGCAAGGAGATCTATGACCCCATGCGGCAAGATCCCCGCTTCGCCGCGCTCCTCGCTCGCATGCGCCTCGCCTGAGTCTTGTTGGCCGTCTGATTATATTTATTTCTCCCGCCGGATGAAAGAAATACAAATATCTTGTCACTCTTAGATAAAATAGATGTGCTATATTGAAATCCGAAAGCAGTTCGCAATATGGCAACCGAAAAACAATACGCCGCAAATATTGCCAATGCCCAGAATTCCACCGGCCCGCGTACGCCGGAGGGAAAAGCCGCATCCGCTCAAAATGCGCGCACGCATGGCCTCTCTTCCAAATATCTCCCGTTGTCCGATCTCGAAAAACCCCACTTCGATCAGCTCGAAGCCGCGCTCCGCGCCGAAATCAACCCCAAGGGTCCGCTCCAGGAATCCGTCTTCCGCGAACTCGTCGCCGCCGCCTGGAAACGCGATGCCGCCAACCGCCTCATTGCCGATACCGCCCCGTCCACCGATGACATGCTCCTCGGCGCGCCCGAAATCGAAGAGCGCCTCCGCAAGCTCCAGCGCCACAAAAGCGACGC
>CALFYN010000435.1 GCA_937952345.1 uncultured Acidobacteriota bacterium | reverse complement strand
GGCGGAGTTTTCGGATACGTATCGTCATTCGATTCTGCTATCTTAGCGGTTTGCCATCCGAACAAAAACGTGTCGTCATGTTGTCGCCGATGCCGCCCGAAAAATCGGCATACGCGCTCGCCCGCTACAGCCGCTCGGCTGACTCCATCGTGCAGTCCGTCGAATGGGTGCGCACCCACGACTCACGCAAGTTCCTCGAGAGTTTCTATTTCCAGTACGGCCACGCCTCCATCGCCGATCTCGGCCATCTTGCCGTCTGCTTCGAAGGCATCTCCGAACTCGCCGCCACCGAACTCGAAGACGAGCAACTCTGGGACGGCCAGGCCAAATCCACCCGCTATCAGGATTTCTCCAAATTCGGCTTCATCGTCCCCCCCGAACTCGACACCGCCCAAGCCGAACTCTACCAATCCACCGGCCGCAATCTCATCGAAGCCTATCAGAGCGTCCACCAATCGGTGTTCGCGCTCCTTACCCGGGAACTCCCCAAACCGGAGGCCATGAAGCAGGACGCATATGAGCGCAATCTTACTGCCCGCGCCTTCGACGTGGCCCGCTACCTGCTCTTCTTCGGTATCCCCACCAACGTGGGCCAGGTGGTCAGCATCCGCTCGCTCGAACGCCAGATCCGCAGGCTGAAGGCGAGCGAGTACGCCGAGATTCGCTCGCTCGCCGATGAAGCCGCGGCAGCCTGTGCGGCCGATCCCGCCTGCGTCTGGGATACCGCGGCCCCGCGCGAGCCCATCGCCCCCACCCTCGCCAAATACGTCGATGCCGACACGCACCGCATCGAATCCCAAACAGCGCTACGCCAGTGGGCGCAACAGAACCTACCCCCCGCCGCCGGCATCCAAACTCCCCGAGTCGACCTGCTCTTCCCCCGCGACAACGTCACCGAAATCGCCGCCACCCTCCTCTACCCCATTACCGATCGCCCCTACCGTGAATTGCAGGAAACCGTCAGCCAGTGGAGCACGGCCCGCCGCATGGAGGTCATCGAGACCGCCCTCGCCTCCCGCACCCGCCGTGACGAACTCATGCGCGAATTCCGCTCCGCGCCCTACATCTTCGACATCGTGATGGACGTCGGCGCCTACCGCGACCTCCACCGCCACCGCCGCTGCCAGCAATTCCGTCAGGCCTACGCCGGCCGGTTGGGCTTCGATACCCCTGATGCCATTGCGCGCGCCGGCGCAACCGAAGTATACACGCAGGCCATGCAGGCGGCCTTCGATGCCATGCGAGCCCTCCCCGAACCGGCCGCCCACTACCTGCTCCCCTTCGGCGCTCTTTCGCGCTTCCTCTTTAAAATGGATTTCGCCGAAGTGGAATACATCTCCCGCCTCCGCAGTGGCGTCAAAGGCCACTTCTCCTACCGCCGCGTCGCCTGGGAGATGAAGCAGCGGATGGACGAATTGGAGCCGGAATTGGGGCGCCTCATCAAAGCTACGCCACCGGAGATCGAAGACCCGCTCACCCGTTGAGCCCAAGGTTACAGGCCAGCCTCCTCGGCCGGTATCGTCACTGCACGGCAGCGAATGCCACAATCCGCGCGGTGGTATTCGCAACCAGCTTACGTGCTTCTGGCTCAGTGAACCACATGCGGCCGCGGGCGATTGCCTTGATGTCCTGATCACCCCAAATGCCCCGCATGATGCCCTTTGTGGAATGGGACGCTTTGCCAAGCAGCAGGTGTCCGATTTCATGAGCCAGCATCGTCCCCAGGATTTCGGATCGCCCCGCCAGGTTCCCCTTCTCCAGATCCAGCGCACGGTGATAGAACACTGCGGCGATCGTGCTGAACTGTCCAGAAAGAATAGCGTAGCCCATGCACGTGCGTGAGACCTTCGGACCCAACCTCGCCATTTCTTCACTGATGATCCGTACTTGGAGAACGGCGGGTCCGGCGGGACCGGCGCAGTTCGGGGACGGGCAATTGGCCCAGGTCACGTTTACACCCGCAGCCTCCAGCACCTCTGAGGCGACTGTTTTGGCGCGCGCGAGCGTGCGTGCGGAGACGCCCGAGTAATCGTATAGACGTACCCGAATCTGGCTCGATGCAGTGCAGAAGGAACTACTGGCGAGCACGACAAGGAGAAGTCTGCAAGTTGGCATGGTGCCAACTTGCGCCGATTCGGGCCCCACAACCATTTACCGGAGCTTGTCTTTTTATGGATTGCT
>CALFYN010000434.1 GCA_937952345.1 uncultured Acidobacteriota bacterium | reverse complement strand
CGTTGCTGTCACGGTGGGCGCCTCCAGGTTGGCCTGGCGCGGGCGGATCTCGTAGGCGCCCGTGAACTTCAAGTCGTGGATGGCGTGCGGACTCAGCATGTGGGTGTACTGCACGGTCCCCATGTGGGTGCGGTCTTTTTCGGTGCCCTCGTTGCTGAGCGCGCTATTGGTGGTGGGCGTCAGCGCGCCGCCGGTGGATACGGCGTTGCGCTCGACGGAGTCACTGACGTTGTAGCGGAGGGTGAGGCGGTGGCCACCGGTCCGGTGGTAGTCGGTGCGGGCGGTGAATGCGGAAGCGCGATTGGTCTGGCGGAAATCCTGCTCCTGGTTGCGGAAGAAAGCCAGGGCCTCCTGGGTGGCGGCGGTGGGTGTGCGGTTGAGCAACTGCGGAAACAAGACCTGGCGCGGCGTATCGGCGCGCTGGTGTTCGAAGGCGGCAAACCAGAAGAGGCGGTTTTCGCGGATGGGTCCGCCCACCGACCCGCCCATTTGCCCGAGCGTCTCAGAGGGCCTGCGGTGGACGATGGGGTGCATGCCGCTCCACTGGCGCGGCCGGCGCTGATAGAACGCCTCGCCGTGCAGGGCGTTGCCTCCCGATTTGGTGATGACATTCAGAATGCCGCCCGTCGAACGGCCGTACTCAGCGGCGTATCCGGCGGCGACTACCTGAAACTCCTCAATCGCGCTTTGGGGAATGGTGAAGCTGAAATTGGAGCGCTCGCCGCCGCGAATGCCGCCGAAGAAGGGCTGGTTGTAATCGGCGCCATCGAGCATGGTATTCCCGTTGACGCCGCGCTGCCCGGCGTAGGAAAGCTGCTGGCGGGCGGGCTCCACCTGCACGGTGGGCGTGAGGGTGGCGAAATCCTGGAAGCGGCGCCCGTTGATGGGCAGATTGGCGATGGCGGCCTGGGCGATAGATGCCGAAGGGGCCGGCAGGGCGACGTTGAGCAGGGTATCGCCGACGTCGATGGTGGTACTGACCGGCTGCAATTGGAGCACGATGTCGACCCCCAGAGCGGAGCCGACACTTACCACCACGCCTTCTACGGTGGCCGGGGCGAAGCCCTCGGATTCGGCGATGACACGGTAGCGCCCGGGATCGAGCTGCAGGAAGCGGTACTGGCCGGTGGCGGAGGAAAGCGCCTGGCGCGCCGTACCGGTGTCGAGATGCACCAACCGGACGGTGACGCCGGCAACGGGGGCGCCATTGGGATCGAACACCGTTCCGAGCAGTTGGCCGCGGTTGGCATCGCCTTGGGCCATGAGCAGCACGGCGAAGGAGCAAATCAGTTCAAGAAGATGCAAACGACACCTCGACAGGTAGACCCCCGTACCACTCTTTCTATGCTAAGCCACTAGCCCTCTTCGCCGTTGGAGGGATTTCGTATATTCCCCTCCATCCGTGCCGATAAGCCCTACGTGAGCACGCTAACCCTGCCCCAACCGGATCTCCGCGAGCGAGCCTTGCGCTCCGTCAATCAATTGCCGCCGTTCTCGCCGACCTTGAGCAAGCTGTTGGCCACGCTGGCAAAGGAAGACGTTTTCTATGGCGAACTGAGCGCCATCATTGAAAAGGATACGGTGCTCGCCGGACACGTGCTGAAACTGGTGAATTCGGCGCTCTACGCGCGTTCCGGCACGGTGAACTCGGTGCGGCACGCGGTTTCCATCCTGGGGTCGAACAAGCTGCGCAACGTGGCGCTGAGCCTGTCGGTATCGCGCATGTGGAATTCGGTGAAGACGCCGAAAAGCTGGTCGCAGGCGGCGTTCAATGTGCACGGCGTGGCGACAGCGGTGATGGCGGATTTGCTCGCACAGCGCATGACCGTGCGCTATCCGGAGGGGGCGTTTACGGCGGGCCTGCTGCATGCCGTGGGCAAGCTGATGATCGCCATTGCGCTGCCCGAACACTACGAAAAAATCCTCTCCGACTACCAGAACTCGTGCGATCTCACCATGGAAGACGCCGAATTGAAGCATATCGGCTGCTGCCATTCCGAACTTGGGGCGGCGGCACTGGCGCAGTGGAAACTGCCCGCGGAGATTGAGGAGGCGGTGGGCCATCAGCACCGGCCCAAACCGGACATCGGCGCGGTGAAAGATCTCAGCCGGTTGCTGCATGACGCGCACTACATCGTCAACCATCTGGACGTCATGATCCCGGCCTGCGCCTGTCAGGTGGACACGAACATCAACGAAGCGTTTTGCCAGCTCGGGCTGGAATCGCAAGCCGATGCCATTCTCGAGGAATACAAGGCCGAGTTCGGGTCGATGAAATCCTTCTTCTGATTGCTATCCTGGAAGGATGGCCCCGCGGCTGTTCCTTCTCACCCTTTGTGTATCCGTTGCCCTGGCGCAGGCGCCCGGCTTCGATGGCCACTGGCTGGGCACGCTGAACGCCGGCGGCGCCCGATTGCGCCTGGCTTTGCATATCGACAAGGGCGCCGGTGGCTCCCTCACGGGGAAGATGGACAGCATCGATCAGGGCGCCAACGGCATTCCGCTGTCTGCGGTGACACTCACCGGCAGGGCTGTCAGCTTCGAAATCCCCGCCATCCGCGGCAGTTACAAGGGCACTCTCAACGAGGCCGGCGATGCCATTCAAGGAACCTGGACACAGGGTCCGGCGAGCCTGCCGCTCTCCTTCCAACGCTCGGCCGCCGCCATCGATACATCGAAACCGCAGGATCCGAAAAAGCCGTATCCCTACGAGGAGACAGAAGTCACCTTCGTCAATAGCGCGCAAGGAAACAAACTGGCCGGCACGCTCACCGTGCCCAAGGATCGCAAAGGCGTGCCGGCGGTGATTCTGCTGAGCGGCTCCGGGCCGCAGAATCGCGATTCGGCTTTGTTCGGGCACCGGCCGTTTCTGGTGCTGGCCGATCACCTCACGCGCAAGGGCATCGCGGTGCTGCGTGTGGATGACCGCGGGGTCGGCGGATCGGCGGCGGTGGCCGGATCGACGACACTCGACTTCGCCAAGGACGCGCTCGCCGGGGTGGAGTTTCTCAAGAAGCAGCCGGCCGTGGATGCGGCACGCATCGGGTTGATTGGGCATAGCGAGGGAGGCATTGTGGCGCCCATCGCCGCAGCGCAATCGAAAGACGTGGCCTTCATCGTGATATTGGCCGGCCCGGGGGTTCCCGGCGAGCAGGTGATGTACGCACAGGCCGCGGCTGTCATCCGGGCCGCCGGCGGCGGCGATGCGCAAGTGGCCGCCAACCGCCAGATCCAGGAGAAGATCTTCGCCCTGGTGAAGTCGGATATGGGCGATGACGAGGTGCGCGAGAAAGTCAAGGCGATCGCCGGCGCCAGCCAGTCGGCGGCGGCCGGCAACAAGTGGTTCCGCACCTTCACCACGCTCGATCCGCGGGATTATTTACAGAAAGTGTCCTGCCCGGTGCTCGCCTTGAATGGCCAACTCGACCTGCAGGTGCTGCCCCAACAGAACCTGCCCGAGATCGAGAAAGCCCTCAAGGCAGGCGGCAACAAGGATTTTAAAACCGCCACGCTGCCAAAACTGAATCATCTCTTCCAAACCGCCACCAAAGGCACGCTGGACGAATACTCGAAGATCGAGGAAACGTTCGCGCCCGTGGCCCTCAACGCAATATCCGATTGGATTCTCGAAAAAACCGCTCAAAAAGGTAAATAAGACCAAGTTCATGTCACAAACGTACGCCCCGCTCAATCCGCCGAGACGGCTTCTGTTCGGTCCCGGCCCCACCATGGTGGATCCGAGGGTTTATCAGGCCATGACGAAAACCGTCGTCAGCCACCTCGATCCGTACTTCTTCCAGGTTGTGGAAGACGCACGAGTGCTGCTGCGGCAGGCATTCGGCACCGCCAATGATTTCACGCTCGCCATGTCCGGAACCGGCAGCGCCGGCATGCAGACGGCCGTCGCAAATTTCGTCGAGCCCGGCTCGAAGTTCGTCGTGCTCGCCAACGGCTTTTTCTGCGACCGCATCAGTGAGATGGGACGCCGCCAGGGCGCCAATGTCGTTCGCCTGGAAAAGCCCTGGGGAGAGCGCTTCGATGAAGCCGAAGCTGCCGAGTTCATCCGCAAGGAGAAGCCGAACGTGGTCGGGTTCGTGCAGGCGGAGACGTCCACCGGCGTCTTCCAGACCTCGCAGCAGATCTGCGCCGCGGCGCATGAGGTGGGTGCTCTGGTGATTGCCGATTGCGTCACCTCGCTCGGCACCATGCCCGTGGAACTGGATGCCAACGGCATCGACATCGCCTACTCCTGCACACAGAAGGGGCTATCCTGCCCGCCGGGCCTCGCGCCGGTCACCGTGTCGCCGCTGGCGATGCAGTGGCTCCGCGCCCGCAAGACAACGCCCGCTGATTGGTACCTCGATCTGAAATTGCTGGCCGACTACTACGAAGGTTCGCACCGCTACCACCACACGGCTCCCATTTCGCTCTTCTATGCGTTGCGCGAAGGATTGCTGTGCATTCACGAAGAGGGGCTCCAGAACCGCTGGGCGCGGCACAAGCGCAGCCATGAAGCTTTCGTGGCCGGCATCGAGGCGATGGGCCTGTCGATGCACGTGCCCGCGGGGCAACGATTGTTGAGCCTGAACACGCCGCGCGTTCCCGAAGGCATTGACGATCTGAAGGTGCGCAAGCGCCTGCTGGCGTCGGCCGATATCGAGATTCTGGGCGGCTTCGGACCGCTCGCCGGGAAGGTGTTCCGGGTCGGCATCATGGGTCCGCTGGCGACCGAGGAGAACGTGCTGCTGCTGCTCGGCGAGATGCAGAAGGCGCTCGAGGCGGAAGGCTTCGCGGCCAAGGGGAGCGCGCTGGAGGCCGCCAAGGCCTACTACGCCTCGCAATCGGCGGCGGTTTAGCGGAAGCGCGATACGACGCGTTCCAGGTCCTCGGCGAGGGTCTTCATCATTTCGCTCGCCTGCTTGGTTTGGGACGCGTCGCGCGTGGTGCCGAGGGCCGCTTCGGCCACCCCGCCGATGTTGTGCGAGATCTCGCTGACGCTGGCCACGGCGCTGCCCATGTTGCGGTTGATCTCGCCCGTCGTCGCCGACTGCTCTTCCACGGCCGAGGCGATGATGGCCGAGATTTCGTTGATGCGTCCGATGATCTCGGTGATTTCGTCAATGGCGTGCGCCGCGTTTTTGGTGTCGGACTGGATGGCCTGGATCTTGTTGGAGATATCCTCGGTGGCCTGGGAGGTCTGTTCGGCGAGGCTCTTCACTTCGTTGGCCACCACGGCGAAGCCTTTGCCGGCTTCCCCGGCGCGCGCCGCTTCAATGGTCGCATTGAGAGCCAGAAGATTCGTCTGTTCGGCGATGGAGGTGATCACCTGAATCACCTTGCCGATCTGGAGACTCGACTCGCTCAGCTTCTGAATCGTGTTGTTGGTCGTGTTGGCGGCCTGCACGGCCTGCGCGGCAACACGTGCCGCTTCGGTGGTGTTACGGGAGATCTCCTGAATCGAGGACTGCATCTCTTCCGAGGAAGCAGCCACGGTATGGAGGTTGTCGCCCACGGTCTGCGCGGCCTGTGAGACGACACGCGCCTGGGCACAGGTTTCCTCGGCGTTGCTGGCCAGCAACTGGCTGGTGGAATTCATGCCATTGCTCGATTCGAGCAGGGCACGGCTGGACTGGCGAATGGAATCGACCGTCTTGGCCAGTTCGTCGAGCATCGCGTTGACGCCGGCGCTCAGCTTGCCGATTTCATCCTCGCGCTCCACCGGAAGACGGTTGCGCAGATCGCCCTGACCCGCCTTTTCGACGATCTCCACGGTGGCGATCATCGGAGCGGCGAAGCGCTTGCTGAACCATGCCGCCGCGGCGGCGCTTCCGCCCACCAGCAACATGCCGGCGAGCAGGATGAACTGCCCCAGTTGGGCGGCCGTGGCGGCGGCCTCACTGGTGTTTTCGCTGACCATCACGCCCCAACCGTGGCCGCGGAACGGACCGAATCCCTTTTGCACGGCGAAGCCCGCCACTTCCTCCACACCCGTGCGCGGATGCTTCTCCATGGCATGCCCGGACTGGCCGGCCTGCAACTGGCGGGCGCCAGGGGAACCGGATTCCATGAGGTTGAGCGACAACGGCGCCGCGGCATCGATGCCGTCCAGCACCAGCCCGCTCTTGGCCAACACCACCACTTCGCCGGACTTCATGCCAGAGCGGCGCAGCCCCTCGCGGGCGTTCGCCGTGATCTCGCCCACCACACGCTGCCAGGAACTGCGATTCGACCACACGCGCTGCAACTGGCCTTTGCTGTCGTAGACGCCGGCGGCGAACGCCACGGTCAGGCCGCGCTGCCGGGTGAGCTTCGCCACCCACTTGTCCTCATAGAGATCGCTATACCAGGATTCGCCCTGCTTGATGCGCCCGCTGGCGATCTGGTCAAACCATTCCTCGCCGCGCACGCTCTGGCCCACCAGATCCTCGGTGGGCAACCGATTGCCATCCTGATCCGCGTTGTTGGCGGCAATGACCTTGCCCTCCTTGTCCACCAGCAACATGAGATCGTACAGGCCGTACGTGCGCATGAAGAAGTTGGCTGCGGAGGTGAATTCCTGCGCCGTGCCCCGCGCGGCGGGATGATAGGCGAACGCCTGCACGTCGCCGTAGCGCTCAAAATAGTTCCGGTCGATTTTATCGGCGATAGCGGCGGCCGAGACGGCCAGCGTCTCGCCCGTACCCGTGAGGAGCGTGCTCTTGGCGCGCCAGTAGCTGAGCACGGCAACGCTCGCCAGCGAACCGCCGGCAATGGCGACGATCATCACGGTCAACAGCGACCGGATACTACGGAATCGGACTTGCGGAATCTTCATGATTTTGCTCCCTGAGGGTTCGGATCGGAATGCTGGGGTGCGCCGGCGGCCGGCCGCGGCGCGGCGAGCAGCGTATCAATAGCGCGGAGTATGTTTTTGTAATCGAAGCTGCCGACGTAGAGGGCGGCTCCCAGATCGGACTGGCGCGCCGCATCGAGCGCGGCCGGCTCCGGAGAAAGGCCGATGACGGGCACGGCCGGGGAGTCGGATTGTTGCCGCAGCTGCAGCACCAGCCCGCCCAGGCCGCCTTCGGCGAGGTCGAGCGAGCAGAGAACGGCATGCGGCTCCTTCTGGCGGATGGCCTCAAGCGCTTCCTCCAACGTGCCCGCCTCGATCGACTCGTGCCCGGCCAGCTCGATGGTGTGGCGCACCACCTGGCGATGGAACCGCACCGGCATGACGATGAGAATCTTCTTTCCCGTCTGCCGTTCCTGCGAGCGGCGCCGGAACCACGTCGGATCGGCCGCCTGCAGGATTTCCGGCAGATTGAGCAGATCGACGACCTTGCCGCCAAACACGGCCGAGCACAACAGCTTCGGATTGGCCACCATGCCGCGCGCCGTCAATTCGCCGGTCTGAATATCGACGATGTGATCGACGGCGAGGCCGATGCGGCGCATCTCCTGGTTGATCACGATGACGGGGATGGACGGGCGCGCAAAACAGTTGTCCCCGCTGCCCGCTTCGATCACCTCGGCGAGGTTCGCCAGCGGCAGCACACGCCCGCGGTATTGCATCACCGGCGCGCCCGAAGACCACTCGATCCGCGCATTGTCGAAGCGCTCCAGCCGTTCCACCAGCGCCAGCGGAATGCCCAGCCGTTGCCGGTCCCCGCAGGAGAAGATCAGCATGGTCTGGCGCGTGCCCGGATTGCTTCGCGGAGCGGATTCGGCCGGCTCTTCCCGCTGCTCGCCGGTGCAGCCGGACAGGCGCGTGAGGCCGGCCACATCGAGAATGAGCGCGACGCGGCCATCGCCGAGAATCGTCGCTCCGGCGAAAGCCTGCAGTTGGCCCAACTCGCGGCCAAAGGGCTTCACCACAATCTCGCGCATCGCCACCACCTTGTCCACCACCAGGCCGAAGCGCCCCTGGTCGGATTGCACGACCACGACATTGGCTGGGTCCGGAATGGATTGCCGTTCGGTGAGGCGCAGCAGGCGGTCCAGGCAGACCAGCGGAAGAAGCTTGCCGCGGTAGCGGAACACGGGAGTCTCATCGAGCCACTCCACCTTTGTGCCGTCCTGTTGCGGCAGCCGCACCAGCCGCAGCACGTTCACCTGCGGAATGAGGAATTGCTGTCCGCCGGCGGCCACAGCCAGCGCCGGAATAATGGCCAGAGTGAGGGGAATGCGGATCTTGAAGCAGGTGCCCTGCCCCACCGTGCTCTGGATGTCCACGGCGCCGCCGATCTGCTCGATGTTGCGCTTGACGACGTCCATGCCGACACCACGGCCGGAAATGTTGGTCACCGCCGAGGCGGTGGAAAAGCCGGCCAGAAAGATCAGCCGGTAGGCTTCGCGCGAGCTCAGGTTGGCGGCCTGGCCGGGCTCCAGCAATCCCTTCTCGACGGCCTTGCGCTTGAGCCGCTCCGGATCGATGCCCGCCCCGTCGTCGGCAATCTCCACCACCACCTGCCCGCCCTCATGGTAAGCCTTCAAGGACAGAGTGCCGGCGGGCGGCTTGCCCGCGGCCACACGTACGTCCGGAGTCTCGATGCCGTGATCGCAGGAGTTGCGCACCATGTGCGTGAGCGGATCCTTGATCGCCTCCAGAATGCCGCGGTCCATTTCCGTTTCCGCGCCTTCGGTGACCACGCGGATCTGCTTGCCGAGCGCATGGGCCATGTCGCGCACCACGCGCGGCAACTTGCTGAAGACCGTGCTCGCCGGCCGCATGCGCGTCTTCATGACGCCTTCCTGCAACTCGTGCGTGAGCGCGCTCAAGCGTTGAATGGCCGCCGAATCGGCTTTTTCTTCTCCCGAGCCGCCGCGCGTCTGCAGAATCTGGTTGCGCACCAGCACCAGTTCTCCGGCCAGGTTCATGAGGCTTTCGAGCACGGCGATGTCGACGCGAATCGAGGAATCGGTGAGACTATGGCGCGCGCCGGATTCGGCGGCGGGCGCGGCCGTGGGAGTCTCGCTCTCGGCAGGCGGCGCGGTGGTTTCGGCGGCGGCCAGTATTTCTTTCGCTTCGCCTTCCGCTTCGCAAGCCGCCTTCAGCAGGTGAAGCAGGCCGATGCGCGATTCGTTGGTTTCCGCCCCGGTGCCCTCAATGGCCGCCAGTTCCTGTTTCACGGCGTCGATGGTGTCGAGAATCAGGGTCACCAGCCGCGGGGTGAGCGGGCGCGCCCCCTCGCGCAACTGGCTGAGAATATTCT
>CALFYN010000433.1 GCA_937952345.1 uncultured Acidobacteriota bacterium | reverse complement strand
GCATCGGCTTCACCCAATCGACTGAACTCGGATATGTCAATCCCGATCGCGGCATTACCGGCGTCGGCGCTTTCGGCGATGGCGTCACCGGGGGCGAGGAAGACGGCGAACCCTTCGACGTGCGTGTGGATCTATCGGGCCGCATCCGTAGCGGCAGTTTCTTCCTCACCGATACCATCACCGCCGACAAACTCAGCCTCACCCTCTCCGGCCGCTTCAATCGCACCACCATCGAAAATCGTGACATCATCCGCCCGCAAGCCGGCACCGGTTCCCTCACCGGCACTCATTCCTTCCAGCGCTTCAACCCCGCCATCGGCGCTACCTATCGCCTCCCTGGCAATCTCAGTCTCTACGGGGGATTCACTGAAGGCAATCGAGCCCCAACCTCCATCGAGCTTGGCTGTGCCGACCCCGAGGCTCCGTGCCGTCTGCCCAACGCCCTCGCCGGAGATCCGCCGCTCGATCAGGTCATCACCCGCACCGTCGAAGCCGGCCTGCGCGGCAATGGGGAAAACTGGAACTGGTCCGCCGGTTGGTTCCACTCAGACAATCGCAACGACATCCTCTTTGTCGCTTCCGAACAAACCGGCTTCGGCTATTTCAAAAACTTCGGCAAAACCCTGCGGCAAGGCCTCGAGTTCACCGCCAATGCACGCATTGGCCGAGTCACTCTCGGCGGAGGATACACCTTCCTTGATGCCACTTTCCAAAGCACGGAAGAAGTAAACGGCACCGGCAATAGCACCAACGAAGAAGCCGGAGACGGCATTCCCGGCGTCGAAGGCTCCATCGAAATCGAGCCCGGCAATCGCATTCCGCTCATCCCGCGCCACATGGTGAAACTGCATGCCGACATGCAACTCACCACCAAAGTCCAACTGAATTTCGGTGTCGTGGGCGCATCCAGCAGTTTCGCCCGCGGCAATGAGAACAACCTGCACCAGCCCGATGGTCGCTATTACCTCGGGCCCGGTACATCGCCCGGCTACGCCGTGGCGAACCTCGGTGCCAGCTATCAGGTGCATACGAATATCCAGCTATTCTCCACCGTGAACAATCTGTTCGATCGCCGCTACTATACCGGCGCGCAATTGGGAGGCACGGGCTTCACCGCCACCGGCGCCTTCATCGCACGGCCCTTCCCCGCCATCGATGGAGAGTTCCCCATCCAGCAATCCACCTTCTTCGCACCCGGAGCACCGCGCGGCGCCTGGGGAGGAATCCGCTTCCGCTTCTGATTGCTCCCCGGGCTGTAAGATAGAGGATCGCATGAGCACCACGCAGATCCACACCAGCCTGCGCTTCGACGTCCCCGGAAAGCAACGCGGCCACCTCGCCATCCCCTATTCCCATAACCTCGGGGGCTGGGCCAATCTCATGGTGCCCGCCTGTGTCATCGCCAATGGCTCCGGTCCAACCGTGCTGCTGATGGCAGGCAACCACGGTGACGAATATCCCGGTCAGGTGGCCATCCTCAAACTCTGGCGCGAACTCCAGCCCGCCGATGTCACCGGACGCCTCATCCTCATCCCAACGCTGAGTCCACCCGCCGCCAAAGCCGGCACTCGCCTGTCTCCCCTCGATGGCCGCAACTTCAACCGCTGCTTTCCCGGCGATCCCCTCGGCACGCCCAGCGAGATGCTCGCACACTTCCTCTCCACCGTGCTCTTCCCCATCGCCGATATCGTCATCGACCTCCACACCGGCGGCCGGAGCATGAACTTCGTCCCCTGCGCCCATATGCATCTCGTCGCGGCGGGTGCGCAGCGCGACGCCATGATCCTCGCCACCGAAGCCTTCCTCACCGATTTCGCCTTTCTCTACACGGATATCGCCGGCACCGGTTTGCTCCCCGCCGAAGCCGAGCGCCAAGGCAAAATCGTCATCACCACCGAACTCGGCGGAAGCGAAGCGGTACTCGCCGGCATACATCGTCTCTGCCAAAAGGGGCTGCGCAACGTTCTCTGCCACTGCGGCGTATTGCGTGGCGCGCCCGAACCGCGTCAAAGCCCGGCACGCTGGGTGCAGGCCCTTGACCGTGACGACTACCGCTTCGCCCCCGAATCCGGCTTGTACGAAAACTGCGTCGAACTCGGCGAAGACGTTCGCCCCGGCGATATCCTCGGCCAGGTCCATTCCCTCGAACAGCCTGACCGCGCGCCGATTCCGGTAACCGCCCACGCCGCCGGCGTACTCATCGCCAACCGCGCGCCTTCACTCGTCGCCCAGGGCGATTGCGTCGCGTGTCTGGCTCACGACACCGATCCCCGCCGCCTTCCCTAAAGGAGTCCCATGCCTCGAATCCTCATCAATGAATGCAAGCAGGAGGTTTCCTCCTTCAATCCCGTGCTCGGCCAGTACCACGATTTCGCCGTTGCCTTCGGCCCCGATGTTCTCTCCTTGCATCGTGGCGTCGGCACCGAAGTCGGCGGTGCGCTCGACGTCTTTCGCGCCCATCCCGAACTCGAATTAGTCGGTGGCTACAGTGCCCGCGCCATCACCTCTGGCGGTACCCTCGCCGATTCCGCCATGAACCGCATCGCCACCGAATTCCTCGATGCCGTGCGCGCCCACCGCGGTGTCGATGCCATCTACTTCAGCCTCCACGGCGCTCTTGCCTCGGAAACCGAGCACGACGCCGAAGGCTACCTGCTCGCCGAAACGCGCAAAATCGTCGGTGAACAGATCCCCATCGTCACTTCCCTCGATCTCCACGGCATTCTCACCGATCGCATCATCCAACACTCCAATGCGGTTGTGCTCTATCACACCTATCCGCATGTCGATTTCTACGAAACCGGCGAGCGCTCCGCGAAACTGCTACTGCGCATCCTTCGCGGCGAAGTGAATCCCGTTTCCGTGCGCGTCGAAATCCCCGCCCTCGTCCGCGGCAACGAACTCAAGACAGCCACCGGCATGTGGGGCGAATGCGTACGCGACGCCATCGCTTTTGAAAACAGCCCCGATGGTCTCAGCGGAGGTATGTTCATCGGCAATCCGTTCACCGACGTTCCCGATCTCTGCTCGAACGTCTTTCTCGTCGCCGACGGCGATTCCTCCAGAGCCGAAGCCGAGGCCATCCGCATCGCCAACAAATTCTGGGCCATGCGCCATCACCTCCAGCAGCCGCTCACCGGTCTGAAGGAAAGTGTCACCCAGGCAGCCGCGGCCAAAGGCCGTGTAGTGCTGGTCGATGCCGCCGATGCCACCAGTTCCGGCGCATCCGGCGACAGCAACTCCATTCTCCGTGCGCTGCTCGATGCCAACTACCAGCGAACCGCCCTCATCCCCATCGTTGATCCGCCGGCCGTCGATCAGGCCTTCACTGCCGGGGTAGGTAGCGAAATCGATGTCCGCGTCGGTGGCGCACTCGATCCCAAACGCTTCCCTCCGCTGCCCATTCGTGCCCGCGTGCGCATGCTCTCCGATGGCGCGTTCCGCAGCGAATCGCATGGTGTCATCTGGAACAGCGGGCGCACCGCCGTCCTGCAAACGGGCTCCATTACGCTGATCGTCACCAGCCAGCCAGTGAGTCTCTATGACCGTTCCCTCTTCTACGCCCACGGCCACGATCCCGCCCTCTACGATTCCGTTGTCGTCAAATCCCCGCACTGCCAGCACCACATGTTCGACGAAGGCGCCGAACTCGTGCTGAACATCGATGCCCCCGGCTCCACCAGTGCCAATCTCCACAGCCTCGGCCACACTCGTTGCCGCCGGCCCATCTTCCCGCTCGACCAAGGCGTTATCTTTGAACCCGCGCCGCGCGTATTCCGCCGCGCACGGCAATAGAGCATCGCGATGCCCCTCGTTGCGCTGCTCTGGATCGCGCTTGCTCTCAACTACATTGACCGCCAGATGGTGTTCTCCATCTTCCCCGCCTTGAAACGCGAGCTTCTGTTCACCGATGTGCAACTAGGCCTCGTTGGCAGCGTCTTCACCTGGGTCTACTCGCTCGGAATGCCCGTCGCCGGCCGCCTCGCCGACCGTTTCCGCCGCGATCGCATGATCGTGCTCAGCCTCGTGCTCTGGAGCCTCGCTACACTCGGCTGCGGACTCGCCAACTCCGTCACC